>NZ_RZOT01000411.1:0-5553 GCF_003999085.1 Mesorhizobium sp. M4A.F.Ca.ET.090.04.2.1 | reverse complement strand
AGCAGATTCTATAGGGGTCAACGCGAATTCGAGGCGAAACCATGAAGATTTTGTCATTGCTCAATGGTCTGGTCGTCGCTGGCGGAGGGCAGGGCGCCCGATACGAAAGCGAGATCGCGAGATGGGTGGCCGATCCATTGGCGCATCCGGTGCTGGACACGATGTCGGAGCGCGAACTGGGAGACATGCCGTTTCGGCTAACGGCGCGGCGTACGTCCTATGAGACGGGGCAGGCGGGCTGCCGCTAACTCGGCGGCCGATAGCCGGGCACGGCCGACGGTCGCTGGCCCAACGCAACCGCATTGTCTTGCTGTCCTGCGCACCTATTGTGCGCTGCGATGAAAACCGCCTCGCCATCGCCCTCGCGTCTCGCTGTGGCCGGCATGCTGGCCATGGCTGTCGCCATGGGCATCGGCCGTTTCGTCTACACGCCGATCCTGCCGGGCATGATGGAGGAACTGCATCTGTCGCCGGCTGACGCCGGCTGGATCGCCTCGGCCAACTATCTAGGCTATCTCGCCGGCGCCTTTGCCGCCGCCGGCGGCTGGGCGCATGGCCGCGAACGCATGCTGATGTTTGCCGGCCTCGCCGCCAGCGCCGTCCTTGCCGCCCTGATGGGCTTCGGCGAGACGATCGCGGCTTTTCTCGTCATCCGCTTTCTTGCCGGCCTCGCCAGCGCCTTTGTGATGGTCTTCATGGCCTCGATCGTCTTCAGCCATCTTGCCGCGGCGGGTCGAAGTGATCTGCAGGCGCTGCATTTCGGCGGTGTCGGTTTGGGCATCGCCGCTTCCTCGGCATTGATGGCTGTTCTCGTCACGGTTCATGCCGGTTGGGCGGCGGGCTGGCTGTGGGCGGCGGCGATCTCCGCTTTGGGTCTCGCCGTCGTTGCCCTGCTTGCTGGCTCCGCCACGATCATCAATGGCGCCGAAGACCGCGAGCCGGCGCTGCCGAAGGACCGCTCTCTGCTGAAGATGATCGTTGCCTATGGCCTGTTCGGTTTCGGCTATGTGGTGACAGCGACCTTCCTCGTCGCCATTGTGCGCCAGAGCGGCGGCGGGCGCCTGTTCGAGGCCATGGTCTGGATGGTCACCGGGCTCGCCGGTTTTCCGTCCGTCTGGCTGTGGCAGAAGGTCGCCGGAAGGTGCGGTCTTTATCCAGCCTACGTGCTCGCTTGTCTCCTCGAGGTGGTCGGCGTCGCCGCCAGCGTCGTTGTCGGCGGCTATGCCGGTCCGCTGCTGGCTGGCGTTCTGCTTGGCGGCACCTTCGTCGCCATCACCGCGCTCGGTCTGCAGGCGGCAAGGCAGCTCGCGCCCCGGTCGCCGCGCCGCATCTTCGCGCTGATGACCGCCGCCTTCGGCGTTGGCCAGATCATCGGCCCGATCGCTGCCGGCATGCTGGCGCAGGCCTCCGGCAACTATGTCTCGGCCTCGATCACGGCGGCGGTCGTCCTGCTCGTCTCCGCCGTCATCGCCTGGTCGGCTGCGCCAAAATCGCCATGATTTGTGGTCTTGCTCCGTAGCGGGCATCGGGCACGGGCATTTTCTTTCGCCCTAATGTGTGACCTTATGCCCGCCGAGCAGAAACCCGCTGATTTGCGCACAGACCGAGGAACCCGCCACAGTGTTCGTATCCTTCTTCCCGCAGCCGAAGCTGTTTTTCACCTCGGCCGCCCTTTGGAGTCTCGTGGGGATTCTGTTCTGGTTTTTCGGTGGTCAGCAGTTGGGCGCCGCCATCGGTCTGCCGCCTGCCGCTCCTGACGCCCCACCGATCCTCGGCGTGCCGATGTTCTGGTCAGCGCCTTTCCTGTGGTTCTACATCTATTTCGCCGTGATGCTGGCCGCCTTCTATCTGTTTTGGCGCTTCTACTCGCCCCACCCCTGGCAGAATTGGTCCATCCTGGTTTCCGCGTTCATTCTCTTCTCGACCTACATAAACGTGCAGATCTATGTGGCGCTGAACAACTGGCGCGGGCCGTTTTTCGATCTTTTCCAAAAAGCGATTAGCGCACCAGGCACGGTGAGCGCGGCGGAACTCTACAGCCTGTTCGGGATCTACGCCCTGATTGGCCTGATGTTCATCTCGCTCTACGTCGTGACGAAATTCGTCGTCAGCCACTACATTTTCCGCTGGCGCACGGCGATGAACGATTTCTATGCACAGAACTGGTCGAGACTGCGGCACATTGAAGGCGCTTCGCAGCGCGTTCAGGAAGACACGATGCGGTTCTCCACCTCCATGGAGCAATTGGGTGTCGCTTTCGCCGATTCGCTGCTGACACTTATCGCCTTCCTGCCGGTGCTCGACGCCCTGTCGGCACACATAACCGAACTGCCGCTGATCGGGCCCATTCCTCACTCTCTGGTGATCGTCGCGTTGGTCTGGTCGTTGTTCGGCACCATTTTGCTGGCCGTAGCCGGTATCAAGCTGCCAGGCATGGAATTCCGCAACCAGCGTGTCGAAGCTGCTTACCGGAAGGAACTCGTCTATGGCGAGGACGATCCGAACCGGGCCTCGCCGCCTGCCTTGACCGAGTTGTTTCAAAACGTGCGGCGCACCTACTTCCGCTATTACTTCCACTATGCCTATTTCAATGTCTTCCGGGCTGGCTTCGGCCAAGCAGACGCCATCTTCTCCAGTGTTATCCTGATTCCGACCATCGCAGCCGGCAAGATCACATTGGGCATCTGGCAGCAGATCAGCACGGCCTTCGGCCAGGTTTCCAGTTCGTTCCAGTATCTGGTCAGCGCCTGGCCGCAGATTGTTGAGCTGATCTCGATCTACAAGCGCCTGCGTGCCTTCGAGGCGACGCTGTATGGCGAGCCGCTGCCGGACATCGATCAGCGTTACCTCGCCAAGCATGGCGTGCAGGATCCGACCTGAACCAGACCAGGCCGTCGGCGGCTCAGCCGCCCACCGTTGCCTGTCGCTCGCCGGCGCGCTGGCGCGCGACATAGTCGCGAAAGCTGATGCACTCGACCTGCCGCATGACGCAGACTTCGCCGGCAAAGCGCTCCAGCGCATCCCAGTAGGCGCCGTCGTTCATCTGCGTGAAATGGAAGCCGAGCTCCAGCGGCATGCGCTTGCCCCGGTACTGCCTGTCGAAGGCGGCGCGGAAGGCGCGATAGGTCCGCTCCGTGAACTCAGCCTTCATGCCCGGCCGCTCGAAGCCGCCGGAATGGCGCACATAGAGATTGTAGTCCATGGCGATTACCGGCCTCGCCTTCGGCCCCTCCGGTATCTGCGGCAGCGAAAAGCGCATGATGCCGCCCTTCTCAGGCGGCAGGGCAGGGCCTTGCGAGACGCCGCTGGCGTCATACTCAAAGCCCGCCTCGGGCAGCGCCGCATAGAGCGCCTTGTTGGCCGACAGATAGGGCGCGCGAAAACCGGTCACGGCATGCCGCGCGAAATCGCGCCAGCCTGCCGGCTCAGCCGCGATGCCGTTGATCGAATAGGCGTTTTCGAGGATGCGTTCGAACGAGGCGAACTCGGCGAGCCAATCGGCCTTGCCCCAGCCCTTGCCGTCGAAATGGCCGCAGCCATGGCTGGCGATGTCATGGCCTTCCGATTTGGCCAGCCCGATCTGCTCTAGCCGGTCGGCCACCTCCTGCTTCGAGGCGGCAAAGCCGATATTCGATTTGCCGGCGCTCTTGCCGGGCCCCGTGTAGTCCTTGCGCGATTCCGGCGAGAGCAGGAAGACGCAGGAGAGAAAATAGGTGAAATGCGCGCCGCTGCGTTGTGCCAGGACGCGGCTGCGTCGCCATTGCGAGATTTCGCGGGCGCTGTCGAAGGAGATGATGACGATCTGCTTCGGTTTGGCCGATTGCGGCGGCGCGGGCGGATCGGCGAGAGCCGGGCCGGCCACGGCGAGCGAGGCTAGGGAGAACGCAACAGCAGGGAACAAACGGGGCATCGGCAGCGGCCTGGACATCGGGACGGTCGGCGACCGGCTAACGGCGAAATGTGGCGTGGGTGCGATCAGCTGTCGGGAGCACTCTTTCCCGGGCCTGATCCTCTATCCGCCGATTTTCCGGGCGGCCCCCTTCCATGCCGACGAAATTTCGCTAAAACGCGGGCTCAAGAAGCGCCCCGCGTGGGCAGCAATGGTTTTGATTGATGTCCGACGACAGTTTTATCCGCGAAGTCAACGAAGAGATTCGTCGCGAACAGGCGCAGGCGCTGTGGGATCGTTTTGGTCCGGCGCTGCTTGGCCTTGCCATACTGATCGTGCTCGGCACCGCCGCCGTCGTCGGCTACCGCTATTGGGACGAGAGCCGCGCCAACCGCTCGGGCGATGCTTTCTCGCAGGCGCTGAAGCTTGCCAATGACGGCAAGGGCGACGAGGCGCTGGCCGCCCTCGATCAACTCCAGAAGGACGGCTACGGCGCCTATCCGCTGCTTGCCCGCATGCGCGCCGCGACCGTCAAGGCGGACAAGGGCGACGTCGCCGCCGCCGTCAAGGATTTCGACGACGTTGCCGCCGACACCGCCATCCCGCAGGCCATCCGCGACATGGCGCGCCTGAGGGCGGCGCTGCTGCTCGTCGACACCGGCTCCTTCGCCGAAGTCTCCAGTCGCGTCGAGGCGCTGACCGCCGACACCAACACACTACGTCACACCGCGCGCGAGGCGCTTGGGCTTGCCGCCTGGAAGGAAGGCAAGACGGCGGACGCGCTGAAACTGTTCGACCAGATCGCTTCGGATGACGGCGCCCCGCGCAATGCGCGCCAGCGGGCGACCTTGATGTCCGAGTTGATCCGCGGGTCGGGCAACGCGTCGTGATGCATGAGCTTCAAAGTCGCCATCATCGGCCGGCCTAACGTCGGCAAATCGACTCTTTTCAATCGGCTGGTGGGAAAGAAGCTGGCGCTTGTCGACGACACGCCGGGCGTAACCCGCGACCGCCGCGTCCACACCGCCAAGCTCTACGATCTTTTCTTCGATGTCATCGATACCGCCGGCTTCGAGGATGCGGCCGCCTCGACGCTGCCCGGCCGCATGCGCCAGCAGACCGAGATCGCCATCCGCGAGGCCGACCTGATCTTCTTCACCATCGACGCCAAGTCCGGCCTGCTGCCCGACGACCGCACCTTTGCCGAGGTCGTGCGCAAGTCCGGCAAGCCGGTGGTGCTGGTCGCCAACAAGGCTGAGGCGAAGGGAGCGCAAGGCGGCATGCTGGAGGCCTGGGAGCTGGGCCTCGGCGAACCGATCCCTATCTCGGCCGAGCACGGCCAGGGCATGCCCGATCTGCGCGACGCCGTGATATCGGCGCTTGGCGAGGAGCGCGCCTTCGGCGAGGACGAGCAGGACGACGGGGAGATCGCCGCCAGCGAGGTGCTGATCGGCGAGGACGTCACCGACCCCGACGCCGAGCCCGCTTATGACGACACCAAGCCGATGCGCATAGCCGTCGTCGGCCGCCCGAACGCAGGCAAGTCGACGCTGATCAACGCGCTGATCGGCGAGGAGCGGCTGCTGACCGGGCCGGAGGCTGGCATCACCCGCGATTCCATCTCCGTCGATTGGGACTGGCGCGGCCGCCGGGTAAAGCTGTTC
>NZ_RZOT01000410.1:0-5588 GCF_003999085.1 Mesorhizobium sp. M4A.F.Ca.ET.090.04.2.1 | reverse complement strand
GGGAAGGGACGACGGGCAAGCCGGCGCCGATCGTCAGATCGGCTCGTCGAACGTGATGATCGACACTTCGCCTGCGAGCGCGCCCTGGTAGGCCGACAGATGCGGCTCGTCATCGGGCGCGCGGTCCATGTCGCCGATCTGGTCGAGTTCGGCCTCGGCATAGCCTTCCGCGGCGAGCGAATCGAGCGCCTTGCGCACCGCCGAATCGTCGTCGGGCGCCACAAGCATCACATGGACGCCTTCCGGCTTGCCGCCTTTCTTCTTCCAGACACGGCCGGTGATGATGGTGACCGGGCGTTCCTCATTGTCGTTCACGGGCTGATTCCTCTCGGCAAAGGGCGGGGCAAGGGCATTTCTGCGGCTCGTGCCGCCTTTTGGCATGAAGCATGGGCCGGCGACAGCCAAAAGCCGGTCACTTTCTTCCTCGCCCTTGCAAAAAGACGCAAGAAAATTACATGCGTTTTTCGCATGGCTGCCAAGCCCCGGTTCGCGCGCAATATTTGCCAGCGCGGGGTTGACGGTTCGAAGGGTTGCGAGTAGAAGCCGCCCAGTCAGAACCGATGTGAGGCTTTCCTTTTCGAGGCGACACGCCTTGGAGTTTGCCTCAAACAGGGTTCGTTTTACGAGCGAAAAGACATTTCCGGCGCGCATGAAGCGGTTTCCGCTTCCTCTGCAATTTGTTCGGGCAAGACCGCGAGGCGCGGTGTGTTGCCCGAATTTGCGTATGGAAACGACGCTTTGAGCGGCCCTGACCGGGCAAGACACGGAATTGAGAGACAAGAGGGTTTAATGCCTACCGTCAACCAGCTGATCCGCAAGCCGCGCCTGGCGCCGGTGAAGCGCAACAAGGTCCCGGCCATGCAGCAGAACCCGCAGAAGCGGGGCGTCTGCACGCGCGTCTACACCACGACGCCGAAGAAGCCGAACTCGGCGCTGCGCAAGGTGGCCAAGATCCGCCTGACCAATGGTTTCGAGGTGATCGGCTACATCCCGGGCGAAGGCCACAACCTGCAGGAACACTCCGTGGTCATGATCCGCGGCGGCCGCGTCAAGGACCTTCCGGGTGTGCGCTACCACATCATCCGCGGCGTGCTCGATACCCAGGGCGTCAAGAACCGCAAGCAGCGCCGTTCGAAATACGGTGCCAAGCGTCCGAAGTAAGGTTTTCCGGCTTCGGCGCTTTTTTTGACTGCGCCGGGCCATGAGAGATTGAGAGACAAAAGCCATGTCCCGTCGTCACAGTGCAGAAAAGCGTGAGATCAATCCGGACCCGAAGTTCGGCGACCTGATCGTCACCAAGTTCATGAACGCCGTCATGTATGACGGCAAGAAGTCGGTTGCCGAGACCATCGTCTACGGCGCGCTGGACCAGGTCCAGGCCAAGACCAAGCAGGAGCCGGTCACCGTCTTCCATCAGGCGCTCGACAATGTCGCGCCGCATGTGGAAGTGCGCTCGCGCCGCGTCGGCGGCGCCACCTACCAGGTTCCGGTCGACGTGCGCCCCGAGCGCCGCCAGGCACTGGCCATCCGCTGGCTGATCACCGCGGCGCGCAATCGCAACGAGACCACCATGATCGACCGCCTCTCGGGCGAGCTGATGGACGCGGCCAACAACCGTGGCACGGCCGTGAAGAAGCGTGAAGACACCCACAAGATGGCAGAAGCCAACCGCGCCTTCGCGCACTACCGCTGGTAAAGCGCGAACGAGACTGAGAGGCACCTACCATGGCCCGCGAATACAAAATCGAAGACTACCGCAATTTCGGTATCATGGCGCATATCGACGCCGGCAAGACGACGACGACCGAGCGCGTCCTGTACTACACGGGCAAGTCGCACAAGATCGGCGAAGTCCATGACGGCGCTGCCACCATGGACTGGATGGAGCAGGAGCAGGAGCGCGGCATCACCATCACGTCCGCCGCGACCACGACCTTCTGGAAGGGCCGTGACGGCAAGATGCACCGCTTCAACATCATCGACACTCCCGGACACGTCGACTTCACCATCGAGGTCGAGCGTTCGCTGCGCGTGCTCGACGGCGCCATCGCGCTGCTCGACGCCAATGCCGGTGTCGAGCCGCAGACGGAGACCGTCTGGCGCCAGGCCGACAAGTACCACGTGCCGCGCATGATCTTCTGCAACAAGATGGACAAGATCGGCGCCGACTTCTACCGCTCGGTCGAGATGATCGGCTCGCGCCTCGGCGCGCAGGCCGTCGTCATGCAGCTGCCGATCGGCGCCGAGACCGAGTTCAAGGGCGTCGTCGATCTCGTCGAGATGAACGCGCTGGTCTGGCGCGACGAGACGCTGGGCGCCGCCTGGGACGTCGTCGAGATCCCGGCCGACCTCAAGGCTCGCGCCGAGGAATACCGCGAGAAGATGATCGAAGCCGCCGTCGAGATGGACGAGACCGCGCTCGAGAACTACCTCGAAGGCAAGATGCCGTCGAACGACGAGATCCGCGCGCTGATCCGCAAGGGCACCATCGCGGTCAAGTTCTTCCCGATGTTCTGTGGCTCGGCCTTCAAGAACAAGGGCGTGCAGCCGCTGCTCGACGCCGTCGTCGAATACCTGCCGTCGCCGGCCGACGTTCCCGCCATCAAGGGCGTCGATGCCAAGACCGACGCCGAGATCGAGCGTCACGCGGACGACAACGAGCCGCTGTCGATGCTGGCCTTCAAGATCATGAACGACCCGTTCGTCGGCTCGCTCACCTTCGCCCGCATCTATTCGGGCAAGCTCGCCAAGGGCGTCTCGCTCGACAACACCGTGAAGGGCAAGAAGGAGCGCATCGGCCGCATGCTGCAGATGCATGCGAATTCGCGCGCCGACATCGAAGAGGCTTACGCCGGCGACATCGTCGCTCTGGCCGGCCTCAAGGACACCACCACCGGCGACACGCTCTGCGATCCGCTGCACCCGGTCATCCTCGAGCGCATGGAATTCCCCGATCCGGTCATCCAGATCGCCATCGAGCCGAAGACCAAGAACGACCAGGAGAAGATGGGCCTTGCCCTGCATCGCCTGGCGGCTGAGGATCCGTCCTTCCGCGTCAAGACCGACGAGGAAAGCGGCCAGACCATCATCGCCGGCATGGGCGAGTTGCACCTCGACATCATCGTCGACCGTATGCGTCGCGAGTTCAAGGTCGAAGCCAATATCGGCGCGCCGCAGGTGGCCTATCGCGAGACGATCACCCGCACGCATGAGCAGGACTACACGCACAAGAAGCAGACGGGCGGTACCGGTCAGTTCGCCCGCGTCAAGATCCTGTTTGAGCCGGACCAGGAAGGCGGCGACTTCAAGTTCGAGTCGAAGATCGTCGGCGGCGCGGTGCCGAAGGAATACGTCCCCGGCGTCGAGAAGGGCATCAACAGCGTGCTGTCGTCCGGTCCGTTCGCTGGCTTCCCGATGATCGGCGTCAAGGCGACGCTCATCGACGGTGCCTTCCACGACGTCGACTCCTCGGTGCTCGCCTTCGAAATCGCCGGCCGCGCCTGCTTCCGTGAAGCTGCGCCGAAGCTCGGCGTGCAGTTGCTCGAGCCGATCATGAAGGTCGAGGTCGTGACGCCGGAAGACTACGTCGGCAGCGTCATCGGCGACCTCAACGGCCGCCGTGGCCAGATCCAGGGCCAGGAAGCGCGCGGCGTGGCCGTCGTCATCAATGCGATGGTGCCGCTCGCCAACATGTTCAAGTACGTCGACAATCTGCGTTCGATGTCGCAGGGCCGCGCCCAGTACACGATGCAGTTCGACCACTACGAGCCGGTTCCGACCGCGGTCGCCCAGGAAGTCCAGAAGAAATACGCGTAACTCGAGCGGGTTGCACGAGACCTTAATTCAAGCCCCGCACGGGCAAGCAGGAATGGAGACATCACATGGCAAAAGGTAAATTCGAGCGCACCAAGCCGCATGTGAACATTGGCACGATCGGCCACGTCGATCATGGCAAGACGTCGCTGACGGCGGCGATCACGAAGTATTTTGGCGAATACAAGCGCTATGACCAGATCGACGCGGCGCCGGAAGAGAAGGCGCGCGGCATCACCATTTCGACGGCGCACGTCGAATACGAGACGGCCAACCGCCACTATGCCCACGTCGACTGCCCCGGCCACGCCGACTATGTGAAGAACATGATCACCGGCGCGGCGCAGATGGACGGCGCGATCCTGGTCGTTTCGGCCGCCGACGGCCCGATGCCGCAGACGCGCGAGCACATCCTGCTCGCCCGCCAGGTCGGCGTGCCGTCGATCGTGGTGTTCCTGAACAAGGTCGACCAGGTCGACGACGCCGAGCTGCTTGAGCTGGTCGAGCTCGAGGTTCGCGAGCTCCTGACCAAGAACGAGTTCCCCGGCGACGACATTCCGATCGTCAAGGGCTCGGCGCTGGCGGCGCTTGAGGACTCCAACAAGACCATCGGCGAGGACGCGATCCGCGAGCTGATGGCGCAGGTCGACGCCTACATCCCGACGCCGGTGCGTCCGCTGGACAAGCCGTTCCTGATGCCGATCGAGGACGTGTTCTCGATCTCGGGCCGCGGCACGGTTGTGACCGGCCGCGTCGAGCGCGGCGTGGTCAAGGTCGGCGAGGAACTGGAGATCGTCGGCATCCGTCCGACGACCAAGACGACCTGTACGGGCGTCGAGATGTTCCGCAAGCTGCTCGACCAGGGCCAGGCCGGCGACAACATCGGCGCGCTGCTGCGCGGCGTCGACCGTGAGGGCGTCGAGCGCGGCCAGGTTCTGGCCAAGCCGGGTTCGGTGAAGCCGCACAAGAAGTTCGTGGCCGAAGCCTACATCCTGACCAAGGACGAGGGCGGCCGCCACACGCCGTTCTTCACCAACTACCGTCCGCAGTTCTACTTCCGCACCACTGACGTGACCGGCATCGTGACGCTGCCGGCCGGCACCGAGATGGTGATGCCTGGCGACAACATCACGGTCGACGTCGAGCTGATCGTGCCGATCGCCATGGAAGAGAAGCTGCGCTTCGCCATCCGTGAAGGCGGCCGCACCGTCGGTGCCGGCATCGTCGTCACCATCAAAGAATAATCGATTCGGCATTCGCTGGTTCGATAAGAAAAGGGCGGTCTTCGGGCCGCCCTTTTTCGTTTTCGCCTGTGCGAATTGCTATAGTTTACCGAGCTGACTCAAGCCTGTTGCAAGCTTCGGCGCCGCAACTAGTATAGGTTGCATCAAGGGGCTTACGGACGTGGTTGCAGGGCGCCGTTCAACGGGACAGGCATGGTGGGCACTGGGGCTGGTCTGCCTGGTGCTGCTGCTTGCAATGGCCAATTGCAGCCTTGCTGCTGGCGCGAAAGAGTCCGATCGCGGTCCGCCGATGCGCTTCGTCGTCGTGCGCAGCAACGCAGTAGGGTGCGAACCCAACTGTCCCGAGTGGATTTCGGCGGAAGGCACGATCGAAGCTGGCACGCCGGCGCTGCTCAAGCGCATGCTCAAGCGGCTTGGCGGGCGAAAACTGCCGATCGTGGTGGATTCTCCCGGCGGCAATGTCGACGCGGCGCTGACGCTCGGCCGGCTGATCCGCAGGAGCGGGCTGGATATCGCCGTCGGTAAGACCTG
>NZ_RZOT01000040.1:0-18151 GCF_003999085.1 Mesorhizobium sp. M4A.F.Ca.ET.090.04.2.1 | reverse complement strand
GACTAGCTCAGCGCCGGGGATATCGCGGGCAAGGCCGGTCGAATGGATGGTCGCGTAGACGACCTTATCGCGATCGCCGGAAATGATCACGGTCGGCGCCTTGATGTCGCGGTAGTGCGTCGAGGCATCGCGCGCGTAGCTGTAGAGCCCCGCCACGTCGGCGGCGTTGGCGCGAAAGGCGCCAGGCCGCAGAACAAGCGGGATCGAGGCGGCGGCGACGTAGCCGTCCGGCACCTTGTTGGGGGCAAAGACGCAGGCGGTGGCGGCATCGATGCGCAACGCTCCCGCTGGATAGGCCAGTGTCTCGGAAAACAGCGGACCGATCAGGGGAATGGCTGTCAGATTGTAGTACCAGGCAGTCGCGCCGCCTGGCCAAGGATGGCTGGCCGGCGACAGGAAGACGAGGCCCTGCGTCTTGTCCGGATGCTTGCGGGCAAAGGCGGTGGCGACCGCGCCGCCGAAGGAATGGCCGACGATGATCGCCGTCTTCATGCCAAGGCGATCCATCAGCGCAGCGATGGTGTTGGCCTGCGCGGGCAAGGTCTCATTGTCGCCGCGTCCGGACCAGCCGAATCCGGGCCGATCCAGGAACAGCATCTCGGCGCGGCCTTCGAGCAGCGGCCGCAGGGGCAGCATCTGATCCTTGAGATTGGCGCTGGCGCCGTGGAGGAAGACGATCGGCGGCAACTCCGGGTTCGCCGGCGCCGGGACATGGACATAGTGGATGCGCGCGCCGCCGATGTCGGCGAAGTCGCCGACAGGCAGATTGCGGCGCTCGATCAGCCAGTGACCTGCTCGGGTGACTCCGGCAAAGGCGAAGAGGAGCGCGAGGAAGAAGGCAAACACAGCGTAGACGAGGTTCATAATGGAGAATACGGAACGGAGCGGAAATAGTTCTAGGGTAGGGCAGTAGGGCAGTAGGGCAGTAGGGCAGTAGGGCAGTAGGGCAGTAGGGCGAGCCACTCGAGGCACTTCACATATTGCCCTACTGCCTTATTCCCCTAAATCAAATGCCTTCGCCGGCAAGCTCCTCCGACAGCGTCGAGACCTGGTCCTGGGCGCTGCGCATCATCGGGTAGATGGCGAGCACCTTCTGCCAGGCTTCAAGGGCCGACTGCTTGTGGCCGGTCTCGGCCATGATCTGCGCCAGGCCGGACAGAGCGCCGAAATGGCGCGGCTCAAGGTGCAGCGTGTGGTCGATGTCCGACATCGACTTACCGTAGTTCTTCATCATGAAATGCACAGTGGCGCGGCGGTTCCAGCCTTCAGCATACGTCGGCTGCAAGGTCACCACCTGGTCGAGGAAATCGAGCGCGACGTCGTATTTCTGGTTTTCCATCGCCTTTTGCGACCATTGCATCATCAGGTCGATCGAGGCGCTGCCGGACTGGGCCCATTCGCTCCAGATACGCTGGGCTATGCGCGTCGCGGCCTTTTCGTTGCGCTCGCGCTTCAGGTCGGTGAATAGCTGGTCGAGGCGGGCCTGGCTGGTCGTGGCGACGGGGGGAGCGACCGGATCATCCGCCCAGGCCAGCAAGACAGTGAGCGGCAAGAGGGCGGCCGGCAGGACCGCGCCGGACAGGCAAAGGGTCGCGAGAAAAGCAAGACGAATCCGCATCGCCGGAATCTAGTCCCGGTCGGCGGATCGTCAAAGTGATTTTAGCGTGAAGGAGCCGGCAGGCCGGCGACAAACATCGGGCGCGGTGTGGTCTCTTTTGCATGTCGTTGTCCCAAAACCGCTTCGGCACTTTTGGGCGACATGCGCTGAGCCGCGCACAAGGCTCAGCCCTGACGCGCCTTGTAACGCGGGGCGGTCTTGTTGATGATGTAGATGCGGCCCTTGCGACGAACCAGTCGGTTGTCACGGTGACGGGCCTTCAGCGCCTTGAGCGAATTCTTGATCTTCATGGTCTTGCCTGTTCGGTCAGGGCCCGCTGCCGGGCCGAATTTTAAAGGCGCGCCCGAAAAAGCGCGCCTTTGAACTTGCGTGGCTCATAAACGAGGAGGCTTGCCCGTGTCAACCGCAAGCATGCTTTATGGCGTGCGCAAATGCCTGGCAATCAAATGTTCGCCATCTCCGCTCTGTGGCATTGCGCGGCCGGGATCGGGCTGGAATGGTGCCGTCGGCCCGCGAGATGATTTGGAGACGCTGATGCGCCCGATGTTTCTGTTCGCCTGTCTTGCCGTGCTGGCGGCGGCCCCGGCCGCGCGGGCGCAGGAATGCGACCGCAACGACGACAGCCAGCAGATGATGAATATCTGCGCCGATGCCGACTACCAGGCCGCCGACGCCAAGCTCAATGCAACCTACAAGGGTCTTGTCGGCGATGGCGACGAGAAGTCCAACAAAATGCTGCAGGCGGCGCAGCGCGCCTGGATCACGTTCCGCGACGCGGAATGCGCCTATTCCGCGGCGGACAGCGAGGGCGGCTCCATCCATCCGATGGAGGTCTCGCAGTGCCTGACGGAGCTGACCAACGAGCGCGTCAAACAGCTCACTTCCGGCCGCAACTGCCAGGAAGGCGATGCAAGCTGCGCCAGCCCAGACGAGGACGAAGATCAGGATATGCAGTAAGCCGGCCGTTGTCGGCAACCGGCTTCCAGATCATGCTCAACTTCGACGGCTGACGCGGGTGAAATGACCCATCTTGCGGCCGGGGCGCGATTCGGCCTTGCCGTAGAGATGCAACATCAGGTCGGGCTCGGCGAGCAGGGCCGGAACGCGTTTGATGTCGTCGCCGATCAGGTTTTCCATCACGCAGTCCGAGTGGCGGCCGGGCGTGCCCAGCGGCAGGCCGGCGACGGCGCGGATATGCTGCTCGAACTGGGAGACCGTCGCGGCGGCCTCCGTCCAGTGGCCGGAATTATGGACGCGCGGCGCCATCTCGTTGGCGAGCAGCGAGCCGTCGGCAAGTACGAAGAACTCGACGCCGATGACGCCGACATAATCGAGCGCGGCCAATATCTTTGCCGCCGCGGCCTGCGCCGCCGCCGCCGTCTGATGGCTGATTCTTGCCGGTAGGGTCGACGTGTGCAGGATGCCGTCGCGATGGACATTCTCGGCCGGATCGAAGGCGGCGATGCTCCCGTCAGGACCACGCGCGGCGATCACCGAGATCTCGCGCTCGAAGGCGACGAAGGATTCGAGGATCAGCGGCACGTTGCCCATCGCCTCGCAGGTGCCGGAAAAGCCACCGGTGTCCATATTGCGGAAGACGCGCTGGCCCTTGCCGTCATAGCCCAGGCGCCTGGTCTTCAGGATGCCGCTGCCGCCGAATTCCTTCAGCGCCGCCGTCAGTTCGGCGTCATTGTCGATTGCGCGAAACTCGGCCGTGGCAATGCCGATGCCGTTAAGGAATTTTTTCTCGGCCAGCCGGTCCTGCGCCACTTCGAGGGCGCGCGCCGGCGGGTAGACCGGCACCTTGGCGGCCAGCGTGCTGGCGGCGGCCACCGGCACGTTCTCGAATTCGTAGGTGACGACGGCGCTGGCCGCGGCGAGTTCGGCGAGGGCCGCGGCATCGTCATAGGCGGCTGTTATCTGGCGGTTGGCGACCTGGGCCGCCGGGCAATCGGCCTGCGGTTCGAGCACCGCCGTACGATAGCCGAGACGGGCCGCGGCCATCGCCAGCATGCGGCCGAGCTGGCCGCCGCCGATGATGCCGATGGTCGATCCCGCCGGCAGGCTCATGGCGCGTCCGTCGGTTCGGCGGCAACCTTGGCGGTCTGGGCGGCGCGCCAGGCGTCCAGCCGGGCGGCCAGCCGGTCGTCGTTTAGCGCCAGCACGGCGGGGGCCAGCAGCGCCGCGTTCGCGGCACCCGCCTTGCCGATGGCCAGCGTGCCGACCGGAATGCCGGCCGGCATCTGGACGATGGAGAGCAGCGAATCCTGGCCCGACAGCGCCTTCGATTCCACCGGCACGCCGAAGACCGGAAGCGGCGTCATCGCCGCCGTCATGCCGGGCAGGTGCGCGGCGCCGCCGGCGCCGGCGATGATAACCTTGTAGCCGGCCGCCTTGGCGCTCTTGGCGAAATCATAGAGCCGGTCGGGGGTGCGGTGGGCCGAGACGATCAGCCGCTTGTGCGGGATGCCCAGCGCGTCCAGTGTTTCCGCTGCATGACGCATCGTCGCCCAGTCGGACTGGCTGCCCATGATGATGGCGACGTCGGCACGCTGATCGGTCAAAGTTTTCGCTCCCGGCGGCAAAGGCGCGCCTTAGCGGAATTCGCCAATCGCCGCAAGGATTGTCGCCGCAGCAAGGCCGCGGCCACGGGAGCCTAGTCCGGCCAGCGCAGCGATCCGGCTGAATCCTTGCGCGCCGCTTTCATCGCGTCGGCCGGGCGGTCATTCGCGGCCAGCACGGCGCGCAGGCGCTCGGCGACGATCTCGGCCTCGCCGGGATGGAGATTGCACGGATCGAGGAAGAAGTGGCCGCGCTCGACCTCGTGGTTGCGCACGATGATCGGCGGCAAGCCGGCGGCCAGCGCCGAGGCGAGGCCGGCGGCGGTGAAGCGGCTTTCGGGCGCGACGAATATTTGCAGGCGGTCGAGCGGATTGGCAGTCGGATCGGGAATGATGCGCGCGGCGATGCCGGGTAGACCCTGCAGCGCGTCCTTCCACAGATTGAGCGCCGCTTCCTCGCGCCGACGTATGCCGGCATGGTCGCGCTTCTCCCAGGCTTCCAGCGCCGCCATCGTGCCGGCGATGCTCTCCTTGCCGACCTTCATGGCTCGCGCAACACCGCGGTTCTGCAAATAGGCCGTGCGCACCAGATTCTTGCGGCCGGTGACGATGCCGCTGGTCGGGCCCGAGAGGAATTTGTGACCGCTGTAAACGACGATGTCGGCGCCACGCGCCAGGAAGCTGCGCAGATCGTATTCGGAAGCGGCGTCCACGATCACCGGCACGCCCTTGGCGTGGCAGATATCGCAGAACTCCTCCAGCGACAGCATGCCGTACTGCACGGTGTGATGGGCGACGACGTAGAGGGCGGCCGCCGTGCGCTCGTTGATCGCCTCGCGCACATGATAGTCCTGCGTGACGCTGACGGTGCCCGCCGGGACGACCCTTGCGCCGGCCACCCGGATCGACTGGTCGATCGGCGCGCCGTAGTTGACGATGTGGCCGAGCTGGATAACGACCTCCGACTTGAGGCCCTCGGTGTCGTCGGGCAGCCGCTCGATCGCCAGAAGGTTGGTGCCGGTCATCGCGCCGGCGATCGCCATTGTGATGCCTGAGGCGCAGCAGGCGGTGATGAAGCCGGCTTCGCCGCCGGTCAGCCGCGTGATGACCGTGCTGGCAGCGCGCTGCAGGTCGTCCATCTCCACCCATTGCGAGGCGATCTCGGCCATCGCGGCGATCGCTTCCGGAACGATGATCGAGGCGCCGAGCGTCGTCATCGTGCCGGAGACGTTGATGATCGGGCGCAGGCCGAGACGTTCGCGGATTGTCATGTTGGAGATCGTCATCTCTGGAATCCCATCTTGAAAAGACCTCAGGCGGCGATTTCGACCACCGCCTCGATTTCGACCGTGATGTTGCCCGGCAGCGAGCCGACGCCGATCGCCGAGCGCGCGTGCCCGCCGATCCTATCAAAGACGTTGGCGAAAAGATCGGAGCAGCCATTCACCACCTTCGGGTGGTCGCTAAAGGTCGGCGTGGCGTTGACGAAGCCGAGCAGCTTGACGACGCGCACGATGCGGCCGAGGTCGCCGGCGGCCGCATGCATGACAGCCAGCAGGTTAAGCCCGGTGAGGCGGGCATGCTGATAGGCCTCCTCGACGGTGACATCCTCGCCGACCTTGCCGGTGCAGAGCGTACCGTCGGACCGCAGGGGCCCCTGTCCGGAAAGGAAGATCAGCCGGCCGGCCTCGGCATGGGTGACGAAGTTGGCGATGGGCGTCGGCGGCTCGGGCAGCTGGAGGCCGAGTTCGGCGAGCCGGATGTAAGGCGTCATGTATTCTCCTTGCGGCGGCTCTTTGTTCTACGCAACTCCAGACGGAAAACCGCTTACACTTTTCCTGGAGTTGCTTTGGGTCGCTGCCCGATGTCAGAACTGCGAGGCGCGGAAGCGCGCCAGGAAGCTGCGGAGGCGCTCGTTGGAGGTCTCCGCCGCCAGGATCTCCTTCGGCGGGCCAACGGCGCTGACACCGCCATCGGCCATGAAGACGATGCGGCTCGAAGCGTCGCGGGCGAAGGCCATCTCATGCGTCACCATCAGCATGGTCATGCCGTCCTCGGCGAGCCTGCGCACGACGGCCAGCACTTCGCCGACCAGCTCCGGATCGAGCGCCGAGGTGATCTCGTCGAGAAGCAGGATCTTCGGATCCATCGCCACGGCGCGCGCAATGCCAACGCGCTGCTGCTGGCCGCCGGACAGTTCGGCCGGCAGGCTGTCGGCCTTGTGGGCGAGACCGACGCGGCCGAGCCAGTGCTCGGCAATGGTGCGCGCCTCGGCTTCGCTCTTCTTCCGCACTTTGGTGAGGCCGAGCATGATGTTGCCGGCCGCCGTCAGATGCGGGAACAGGTTGAAGCTCTGGAACACCATGCCGGTCTCGGCGCGCATGGCGGCGAGATCGCGCTCGCCGCGGCGCTGGCGCGTTCCAGTTTCGCGGTAGCCAACCTCTCTGCCGTCAATACGGATCGAGCCGCTGTCGTAGCTTTCGAGGAAGTTGACGCAGCGCAGCAGAGTGGTCTTGCCGCTGCCGGAGGGCCCGACGATGGTCACCACTTCGCCGCGCGCGACCTCGAGGCTGACGGAGCGGAGCACTTCGACGGGACCGAAGGCCTTGGAGACATCGCGGACTTCGAGCAGCGCGGGACTGGCGTTCGAGGCGTCGGACATCATGCTATTCCCTAATGAAGGAGAAGCGCCGTTCCAGCCGCCGGCTGGCGAGCGAAAGGGCGTAGTTGACCGCGAAGTAGACCAGCGCGCCGAGGATATAGAGCGGCATCGCTTCATAGGTGCGGCCGATGACCTGGTTGATCGCCTGCATCAGGTCGGTGATGCCGAGCAGCGAGACCAGCGCGCTGCCCTTGACCGCGTCGGTGACGCCATTGATCCAGGGCGGCAGGAAGCGCCTGAAGGCCTGCGGAAAGATGACGTAGGTCAGCTGCTGGCGGAAGGTCAGCCCGATCGCCATCGCCGCTTCGGACTGGCCCTTGGGGATTGAGGCGACGGCGCCGCGCAGATATTCGACGACCTGCGCCGTCTTGAACAGCGTGAGCGCCAGCACCGCGGCCCAGAAGGACTGCAGGTGAAGCCCGATCGCGGGCAGGCCGTAATAGACAAAGAACATCAACACCAAAATCGGGATGCCGCGGATGGTGTCGCTGAAGATGCGCACCGCCCAGCGCAGCGGGGCGGGGCCATAGACCAGGCCGACGCCGAGCGCGACACCGGCGATAAGCGAAAGCACCACGACCAGCAGCGACACCCACAGGGTGATGGCGAAGCCCTGGGCGAGGAACGGCACGGCGTAGAGGATCTGGCTCAGCATGTCAGCGTGCCGCCCTGAACCGGCGCTCGACGAGCCTGAGCGCGAAAAGCAGCGCATAGCCGGTCACCAGATACATGGCCGTGGTGACCAGGTAGACCTCGACGATGCGGAAGGTGTTGAAGTTGATCCACTGGGCGCCGTAGGTGAGCTCGGGCACCGAGATGACCGAGGCGATCGAGGTGTCCTTGAACAGCGAGATGAAGGTGTTGGAGAGCGCCGGCAGCGTGATGCGCAGCATCGTCGGCAGACGCACATGCAGCAGCCGCTGCCATGGGGTCAGGCCGATCGCCTTGCCGGCATCGAGTTGGCCGCGCGGCACGGCCTCGAGGCCGGAACGGAAGACTTCGACCAGGTAGGCGCCGCTATAGACCGACAGTGTCAGGACAAACGAGGTCGGCGCGCTGTAGGCGATATCGATCACAGTCGGCAGACCGTAGAAGACCAGATAGACCAGCAGGATCAGCGGCACGTTGCGGATGAACTCGACATAGGCGGCGATGATCGCCCGCACCGTGCGTCCGGCCGAAACGTACCAGACCGCCAGCACCAGCCCGATGACGATGCCGATGGCGATCGAGATGACGGCAAGCTCGAGACTGAGCAGCAGCCCGCCCCACAGCTTGTCGAAATGGCGCCAGATCAGGTTGAAATTGAGCGCGTAGCCCATATGCGTTGGCCTCAAAATATCCGGCGCGGCGCGAAGAGGCCGCGCCGCGCTGGGAGGGGATGGAAGGGTGCCGGAAACACCCTTTCCCCGAACGGCATCAGATGACCGGGAAGCCCGGATGACGCGCCGGCGGCTCCAGCCCGAAATAGTCCTTGAAGGCGGCGTCGTAGAGCGCCGTTTCGTGGCCGAACATGGCGATGGTGAAGGTCTGGTTGACAAAGGTCAGCCAGTCGAGATCGCCCTGCCGAAGCGCGGCGCCGTAGAGCATCGAGTACCAGCTCTTGCCGGCGTCGAAGTATTTGTCGGGATTGCGCGAGGCGAGCCAGCGCACAGTCGAGAGATCGACGGCGGCGGCGTCGACGCGCTTGGATTCCAGCGCCTGCAGCACGTTGGCCTGAGTGTCGATCTGCATCACCTGAGCCTGCGGCAGGGCGAAACGGACCGAGGTTTCGGCATCGACGTTCTGCAGGATCGAGACGCGGGTCGCCGAACCGGCGGCAAGCAATTTGTCGAAGGTCTTGTTTTCGGCTCCCGGCAAGGTCAGCAGGGCGACGCCTTCGACATAGTAGGGCCGCGAGAAGTTGATCAACTGCGAACGCTGGGCCGTCATGGTCATGAACTGGATGGTGATGTCCACCTTGTTGGTGGTAACGTTCGGAATGCGCTGCGCCGGGTCCTGCATGACGAACTCGACCTTGGTCGGATCGTCGAACAGGCCCTTGGCCAGGATCCGGCCCATGGTGATGTCCATGCCGACAAGCTCGCCGGCATCGTTCTCGAAATGCCAGGGCGCGTTGGTGCTGCCGGTGCCGACGATCAGCTTGCCGCGATCGAGCACCGTACGCAGCAAGCTGTCCGGCGCTGCCTGCGCGGCCGCCTTTTTCGCATCGACCGTCGCCGCCACGCTCATCACGCCGGCCGTTGCCAGTCCAGCCATTCCCAGTTTCAGAAATTCACGCCTTTTGGATGTGTCGTTCACGGCGACCTCCTTTCGTGTGTTCCCCTTTGCAGATACACGTGCATTCGATTTGATTGTCTCTTACAAAAGACACGTGTATCTTGTACAAGACAGATACTAGCACCGGAAATCAGCAATGCAAGATGGCAATGACGTCATGGATCGGCAGAGTCCGAACGAGGACAAGGTCTCACGCGAGAAAGGCCTCAACCGGGTGCTGGAGATCCTGGAGTACCTGCACACGACACAGCGCGCGATCGGCATCGGCGATCTCGCCAAGGGCGTGAACGCGCCGCGTTCGACCACCTATACGCTGGTGCGCTCGCTGGTCGACGCGGGGCTCCTGGAAATGGCCGGTGACGGCAACCGCGTCTATTTCGGCAAGAAGCTCTATCTCTATGGAATGGACTATGTGCGCGGCAACGACCTGCTGCGGAGGGGCCGCCAGGAGGTCGACAACCTGTCACAGGAGACGGGCGAGACATCCGAATTGTGCATGCTGCAGAGCGGCCGCTACACGATCATCCATTCCAGTCCCGGCACGAGGCCGTTCCGCATCAGCTCGGCCACCGGCCTGCAGATACCGCTCCCCTGGACCGCTTCCGGCAGGCTGCTGCTTGCGGGCTTCGAACGGGGCCGGATCGAAGCCATGATTACCGAGGGCGACCTCATTCTGCCGGACGGCCGCAAGCTCGAACTCGACGATTTCATCGACGACATCGGCAAGGCACGGGCCACGGGCTATTGCGTGACCTCAGGGCTCGTCGACGCCTACACCAAATGCCTGGCCGCGCCGGTTTTTTCGGCGCCGGGCAAGGTCGAGGCAACGATGTGCCTGGTCGTTCCGATAGACACATCCGAGGAGCGGACAGGCGAACTCATCGCCCTTCTGCGTGAGCGCGCGGCACGGCTGTCGATCGCGGCGTGAGCCGATCGGGCCGCGAGGCCCGGCCATCGGTCAGGCGATGATGTCGGGGATGATGCGATCTTCCAGCGCCATCAGCCGGTCCTTGAGGAAGAGTTTCTTCTTCTTCATGCGCTGAATCTGCAGGGGGTCGCAGCCGGTTGCGATCATCGCATTGATGGCGGCGTCGAAATCGGCGTGTTCCTGCTTCAGGCGGGAAAATTCGAGCCGGATCTCGGCCTGTTCCTGTTCGGACATTCTCTACCGTCTGCACGTCTGCGGCGCCCAAGAGATGGGCCTGATTGGGCGGGGCCGGTGGGGTTTTGCAACCGGCGCGCCGCTCATATCACATTTCACATTGTCGTGGAATGCTACCACAGGGTATTCGACATCGGGATTGGTTGGTGGCAAAGTGTCATCGTGCTGTCACAGATGCGGACTGGCGGTGGGCGCATTTTGGCGGCTGCAATCGAGGAAACCATGAAAGGGAGAACCAATCATGTCTCTTGCATCCCATCTTGATGAGTTGCAGCGGAAACACGGTGACATCGAACGCGAGCTCACCGATGCGATGAACCATCCATCGGTCGACGACCTCGAAATCGTGAATCTCAAGCGGCGCAAGCTGGCAATCAAGGACGAGATTGAAAAGCTGAAGGCGAAACCGACGACGCACTGACGCTCCTCTAACAAAAGCCGCGCCGCCTTCGGCGCGCGATCATCTTTCCGGTGGCAGTCCTGTCACCGGAGATGTTCTGTTTTTTGTCCCGACAGACGATCCGGTCGCTTCAGGCATGCGAATTGCGTGCATCGGGCGCCGTCTAGACTGCTCCCGCCATTCATCTCGACATGTGAATTGGCTCAGCAGTCGGCCACGGCGGTGCGCAACGGTCGCATCGCCGCCGCGCCGATTGCGGCTTTTCGCCCACCCATTGCCATTGACAAGCCATCTTTGCTCCTCCACCTCATGCCCGGACCCTTGAGCACGCTATGCTCTGAGCAAAAGGTGCCGGCATGACCGGATATTTTTCTTCCCCCTTCCCGCGCCGCGCATCGGTCGGCGTCGACGTTGGCGGCGTGATCGTCGGCGGCGGCGCGCCTGTCGTCGTGCAGTCGATGACCAACACCGACACTGCCGATGTCGATCAGACGGTCGCCCAGGTCGCGGCGCTGCACCGCGCCGGCTCCGAGATCGTGCGTATCACCGTCGACCGTGACGAAAGCGCCGCCGCCGTACCCGCCATCCGCGACCGGTTGGCGCGGCTCGGCATCAATGTGCCGCTGGTCGGCGATTTCCACTATATCGGCCACAAGCTGCTTGCTGACCATCCGGCCTGCGCCGAGGCGCTGGCGAAATACCGCATCAATCCCGGCAATGTCGGCTTCAAGGACAAGAAGGACCGGCAGTTCGCCGCGATCGTCGAGATGGCGATCAAATACGACAAGCCGGTGCGCATCGGCGTCAACTGGGGCTCGCTCGACCAGGAACTGCTGACGCGGCTGATGGACGAGAACCAGGCGCAAGGCTTTCCGCTCACCGCGCAGGAGGTCACCCGCGAGGCGATCGTGCAGTCGGCGATCCTGTCGGCAGAGATGGCCGAAGAGATTGGCCTTGGCCGCGACAAGATCATCCTGTCGGCCAAGGTGAGCGGCGTACAGGACCTGATCGCCGTCTACACCGAGCTCGCCACCCGCTCCAACCATGCGCTGCATCTCGGCCTCACCGAGGCCGGCATGGGCACGAAGGGCATCGTCGCCTCGTCCGCTGCCATGGGCATCCTGCTGCAGCAAGGCATCGGCGACACGATCCGCATCTCGCTGACGCCGGAGCCGAACGGCGACCGCACGCGCGAGGTGCAGGTGTCGCAGGAACTGCTGCAGACGATGGGCTTCCGCCAGTTCGTGCCGATCGTCGCGGCTTGCCCCGGCTGCGGCCGCACCACCTCGACGGTATTCCAGGAACTCGCCCAGAACATCCAGGCCGATCTCCGCAAGAACATGCCGGTGTGGCGCGAGAAGTATCCAGGGGTCGAGAACCTCAAGGTCGCGGTGATGGGCTGCATCGTCAACGGTCCCGGCGAATCCAAGCATGCCGATATCGGCATATCGCTGCCCGGCACCGGCGAGACGCCGACGGCGCCGGTGTTCGTCGACGGCAAAAAGGCGGCGACCCTGCGCGGTCCTTCGATCGCCCAGGATTTCGAGAAGATGGTCGCCGACTATATCGAGCAGCGCTACGGACGCGGCAAAGCCGCTGCGGAGTAGACCTGATGCGGCGTTTCCTGAGGGCGACGCTGATCCTGTTTTGCGTGGCGGGCTGGGCTGCAACAGCACAAGCCGATCCGCCGCCGTCCGCCAAGCAGCGGCTCATCGGCAAGGTCTGCAATCTGATCGAGGCGCACGCCGTCGGCAACGGCCTGCCTAAGGATTTCTTCGCCCGGCTGATCTGGAAGGAGAGCCGGTTCGATCCCAATGCGGTGAGCCCCGTTGGCGCCGAAGGCATTGCCCAGTTCATGCCGGGTACGGCAAAGATGCGGGGATTGGCCAACCCTTTCGACATCGAGCAGGCTATTCCCGCCTCGGCGAAATACCTTGCCGAAATGAAGGTTAGCTACGGCAATCTCGGCCTGGCGGCCGCCGCCTACAACGCCGGCGAGAACCGCGTGTCGCGCTGGCTCGGCTCCGGCGGCTTCCTGCCGATGGAGACCGAGAGCTACGTCTTCGACGTCATGGGCGAGCCGGTCGACAAATTCTCGGATGCCTCCTATGCCGGCAAGATCGAGCCGCTCGATGCCAACGCAAGCTTCGCCGCCGCCTGCCGCAAGCTGCCGGTGATCATGTCGCAAACCGTTGCCATGGCCTCGATCAACGTCAAGCCCTGGGGCGTGCAGGTGGCCGGCAATTTCCGCCGCAGCGCCGCGGTCAGCCAGTGGCTGAGGGTCAGGAGCCGCTTCCCGGCGCTGCTTTCCAATCACGATCCGGTGGTCAGCCGTGTGCGCACGCCGATCGGCCGGCGCGGCATCTATGCGGTTCGAATCGGCGCCGACAGCCGCGGCGAGGCCAATGGCATCTGCCAGAAACTGCACGGCGTCGGCGGCGCTTGCCTGGTGGTGCGCAACCGTTGACGGGATGGCGGGAGGGCGTTCGCAGATGACAGCCAGGATCGTCCCGCTGAATGAGGTCGGCAGCGCCGGCAAGAGCTCGATCGCCAGGGCATTGCAGGCGACAACGGCCAAGCCCTTCCTGCATGTGCCGATGGACGCCTTCCTGGAAATGCTGCCCGAGGCGCTGCAGGATCATGCGCAAGGCTTCTCCTTCGAGACCAGCTGGCAGGACGGCAAGCCGTCCGTCGCCATCAAGGCCGGCCCATGCGCCGAGCGGACAAAAGCCAAGTTCCAGTTGTAGGACAACGGGCTCGGTCGCGCCTCACGCTGTCTTCACCGCGACCGTCTCGCTGAGCCAGGTGCCGATCTTGCTGCCAAGGCGGTCGGGCGAGATCGGCTTCGCCAGATAATCGTCCATGCCGGCCTCGATGCATTTCTCGCGGTCGCCCTTCAGCGCGTGGGCGGTGACGCCGATGATCGGCGTGTGGCTGCCGTTCTGCCGTTCGATCTGACGGATGGCGCCGGTCGCCTCGTAGCCGTTCATCTCTGGCATCGAGACATCCATCAGGATCAGCCTTGGCCGCAGCGCCCTGTACATCTCCACCGCTGTGCGGCCGTTGCCGGCGATGCGGTAGCTGAGGCCGAGGCCATTTAGGATCTGGCCGAAGACAAGCTGGTTCACGTCATTGTCCTCGGCGATGAGGATGTCGATCGGACCGTTCGGCGCGGCCGCCGGTTCCGGCGCGGGGGGCGCCGGTGTGGCCGGACCGTGAATAACGGTGAAGGCCGGCGCGGGCGCTGCTTTCGGCGCGACTGCCTCACGAACGAAGTGTGCCTTGCCGACCTGGGAACGCGCCTTCTGGATCACCGAGATGACGGTGCCGAGGAGGACGGCCGAGCGCGCCGGCTTGGTCAGATGCGCAGCGATGCCGAAATCGATGACCATCTTGCCGAAATCGACCTGGTCGACCGAGGTCAGGATCACCACCGGAATGGAGGACATGCGGCTGTCGGCGGCAATGGCCTTGGCGACGTCGGCGCCGCTCATGCCCGGCATCTGGTAGTCGAGGATGATGCAGTCGACAGCGGCGCCGAGCTGGCTGGCGCGGTCGAGGAAGGCGAGGCCGACGGCGCCGCTTTCGGCGGCGGCGCAGTCGAAGCTCCAGCTCCGCAACTGTTCCAGCAGGATCTCGCGGTTGACCGGATTGTCGTCGATGACCAGCACGCGCGCGCCGGTGACGTCGACCGGCACGATCTCGTCGCGCGCATCCTGGCTGTGCGCTGGCAGCGGCACGGCGAACCAGAAGACCGAGCCGCGGCCGATCTCGCTCTCGACGCCGATCTTGCCGCCCATCAGATCGACGAGGCGGGCAGCGATCGCCAGGCCAAGGCCGGTGCCCTCGTGGCGGCGCGTCGAGGAGCCGTCGACCTGCGCGAATTTCTCGAACACGCTCTGCAGCTTCTCGGCCGGAATGCCGATGCCGGTATCCTCGACACGAACCTTGAGCTGGACGACGCCGTCCGTCACTTCGCCGCCGACATCGACCAGCACGTGGCCCTTCTCGGTGAACTTCACCGCGTTGCCGACCAAATTGGTGACGATCTGCCTGAAGCGCCCGGCATCGCCGACGACGAAGGACGGCAGCCGCGGATCGACACGCACGATGAGCTCGATGTTCTTCTCTGCGACGCGCGCCGACACCAGCGTCGCCACGTCCTCGACCGCTTCCGACAGACGGAAAGGCGCCGGGTCGAGCATCATCTGGCCGGCGTTGATCTTGGAGAAGTCGAGGATGTCGTTGATGATGGTGAGCAAGGCATTGCCGGATTTGACGATGACGTCGGTGAAGGTCTTCTGACGCGTGGTCAATTCGGTCTTGGCCAGAAGCTCGGCCATGCCGAGCACGCCATTCATCGGCGTGCGGATCTCATGGCTCATATTGGCCAGGAATTCGGACTTGGCGCGGTCGGCGGCCTCGGCCTTGAACAGCGATGCCGCGGTCTCGGCAAAGGCGCGGCGGATCGCCTTTTCCATCGGCCTGAAGACCCAGAAGGCGACGATGCCAAGCACCGCGAACAACAGGCAGCTCGCCCACAGAAGCAGCCTGTCGCCGGCCGCGTCGGCCAGATGACGCTCATTGTCCATGGCGGTGCGGACGCGGACCAGCATCGGCTGCGCAAACAGGTCGTTCTGGTTGCGGATCTCGCGATAGCTCCATTCGTCGACCTTCTGCGCCACCGACATCAGGTTGAAGTTGCGCACCATGTCGCGCGCCGACCAGAACAGGTCGCCGTTCACGGAAGCGGAATCGAGCTCGTTGAGGGTGTTCTTCGACAGGCGCGGCCGCAGGGCGGCGAGCCTGGCGGTGAGGGTCTCGACCTCGCCGGAAAGTCGTTCCGAATGGCCACGTGCCGACGCCACCAGGCCATCGCGCGTCTCGGCGCGCCAGGTGGTGCCGGTGGTCTCGGCGAAATTGGTCGCGTTGCGCAGGTCGCGGCCGAAAATGACCAGATTGCCGCTCAGCGCGTCGACGTCATGACGAAAGGAGTTGACGCGGTTGAGCGCAAACATGACCACGGCGGAGGCCAGCGCGAAGATCAGCAATCCAGACAGATAACGGATCCGGATCGACCGGATGAACGAAGAATATTCCGGCATGCGCAACCCCAACACATACGCATAATTTTAATTGTCGGGATTACGCTTGATTTACATTAAGATTTCGTTCGCGTGGCAGTCGCCGCGCAGTTTGCTGAGAACGTCAAAATGCGGGCATTGCGCTTTTCGGCGATCGGTTTCGCTTCTGTGCTGCTGTCGACCTTCGCCTGGTGGGTCGTCGCCCCAAGTAGCGCGGCGGCAGCCACGACCACGAACCTCCCTGAATTGTGCCGACAGGTGAAGAACGACGACACCATCCGCCCCTATTCGCACGATCTTTACGACGGCACGGCCAAGGCGTTCAAAAGGCTGTTTCCGGACGCCAATGGCGCACCGCAGGAGTCCGAATTGCAGGCACAGGCCAACTATCGCTGCATGAACGGCAAGGTGCTGGTCTGCTTCGTCGGCGCCAACCTGCCTTGCGCCAGGATGAACGCCGCGCGCGACAATCCCGGCGCGGATGAATTCTGCAAGGCCAACCCGAATGACGACGTCGTACCGGCCTTCGTGACCGGCCACGACGCTGTCTATTACTACAAATGCCGGAACGGCAAGGCGGTGATCACCGGCAATCCGTGGCAGCTCGACAAGCGCGGCTTTGCCGTCAAGCTGTGGACCACGCTTCCCGGCAACTGAGGCCGGCTAGACTAGACGGAAAGCATCACCTTGATCGCACGGCGTTCGTCCATGGCGCGGTAGCCTTCGTCGACTTCCGCCAGCGGCAGCTGCAGGTCAAAGACCTTGCCGGGCTTCATCCTGCCCTTGAGCACGCGGTCAATCAGGTCAGGCAGGAAGCGGCGGACGGGCGCCGGGCCGCCCAGCATGCGTTTTTGGCCGAAGAACAGGTTCTGGCCGTCAAAGGTGACGCCATGCGGCACGCCGACATAGCCGATCGTGCCGCCGGGGCGCGAGCAGGCCAGCGCCTGATCGAACGATTCCCGCGTGCCGACGCATTCCAGCACCGAGTCGGCGCCAACGCCTCTGGTGAGTTCCTTGATGCGCGCTACGCCGTCCTCGCCGCGCTCGGCCACGATGTCGGTCGCGCCGAACTCGCGGGCGAGTTTCTGGCGGCTTGCATGGCGGCTCATGGCGATGATGCGCTCCGCCCCCATCTCCTTCGCCGCAAGAACGCCCATCAGGCCGACGGCGCCGTCTCCGACCACGACGACCGTCGATCCTTGCCGCACCTCGGCCGCGTCGGCCGCATACCACCCGGTGCCGAGCACGTCTGACACGGCCAAAAGGTCAGGCACCAGTTCGGCCGGCGGAACCTCGGCGGTAGCCACCAGCGTGCCGTCGGCCAGCGCCACGCGGGCATAAGGCGCCTGCGCGCCGGACATGAACTCGCGCTGTACGCAGGAAGACTGGAAGCCGAAGCGGCAATGCGGGCAGGTGTTGTCGGAGAGGCAGAACGAGCCGACGACGAATTGGCCGGGACGGACCGTGCGCACCTCTGCGCCGACCTCGACGACGATGCCGCAGTACTCGTGGCCCATATGCATCGGGCCGTCCACCGGCTGGAGCCCGCGATAGGGCCACAGATCCGAACCGCAGATGCAGCTCGCCGACAGCTTGATGATGGCGTCCGTCGGCTGAAGGATTTTCGGATCGGCGACCTCCTCGCAGCGGATGTCGCCGGGCTTGTGGAGAACGGTTGCGAGCATGCTTGTTTCCTTTCGTTCAATCGCGGGAGGTCAGGCGCTGTATTCGGCGTCGGTGACGTGTTCCAGCCACTCGACGGCCTTGCCGTCCTTGATCTCCTGGACGGCGATATGGACCATCGCGGTCTGTGGCGAAGCGCCGTGCCAATGTCTTTCGCCGGGAGCGAACCAGACGACATCGCCTGGCCGGATCTCCTCGACCGGGCCACCCTTGCGCTGCACGCGACCAAAGCCGGCAACGACGATCAGCGTCTGTCCCAGCGGATGCGTGTGCCATGCGGTGCGGGCGCCGGGCTCGAAGGTCACCTGTGCGCCCTGCACTCGCGCGGCGTCGAACGGGTTGAAGAGCGGATCGATGCGGACCGTGCCGGTAAACCAGTCCGAGGGACCTTTGCCGGAGGGCCTCGTGCCGGCGCGAATAATGTCCATGGTGATCTCTCGTCTGTGCGTTTTTGATGTGGGCGGCCGCAGGTGAATGCGGGATCTTCGACCCAGTTGGCAGAGCCCGACTGGGGCGCCGGAGAGCCTCCCGCGCCGACTTGCGGGGAAGATATTGCGGTCGACCTCGTTCGAATAGGCGATATAATCCGCATGGACTTATCGATACCTGATATAAATCTGGATCACGAGGCAGCGATGCAACGCGACGGCATGAAGGATCTACTCTGGTTCGTGGCGGTCGCGCGGGAGCGCAGCTTCACC
>NZ_RZOT01000409.1:0-5591 GCF_003999085.1 Mesorhizobium sp. M4A.F.Ca.ET.090.04.2.1 | reverse complement strand
ACCTAAGATCTGTTGAGATTCAGGTCAGGCCGAGTCGAAAACGGTGATTACCGGAGCGGAAACTTTTGGCTACGTGAGCACCGGAAGCGCAGGAAGGCGCCGTTTGCAGACCGGCCTTACCTGAATATCAAAAGATCTTAGCGCAGCATCGGCCACAGCGTCGCCGCCAGCAGCACACCCATGGCGATGTTGAACCATTTCAGCCGCACCGGATCCGACAGGAACCCACGCAGCGCCGTGCCGAAGCCCGCCCACACCGAGACGCTCGGCAGGTTGACGACGGTGAAGGCGACCGAGATCAGCACCACCGACAGGAACGGGTGCTCCGCATTAGCATAGACGGCCATGGCGGTGATCGCCATCACCCAGGCCTTGGGATTGACCCACTGGAATGCGGCCGCATCGATGAAGCGCATCGGTCGCGCTTCCGTCTCGCCCTTGCTGCTCAGCGAACGCGACATGGCGATCTTCCAGGCGAGATAGAGCAGATAGACGCCGCCGGCGATCTTCAATCCGGTGTGCAGCACCGGAAACGCCGTCAGCACCGCGCCGAGCCCGAAGCCGACGGCAAGCAGCAGCACCAGAAATCCGATGCTGATGCCGAGCATGTGCGGAACGGTCCTGACGATGCCGAAATTGACGCCGGAAGCCAGCAGCATGAGGTTGTTCGGCCCCGGCGTGATCGAGGTGACGAAGGCGTAGACCAGGAGCGCAAGGAACGTCTCGAGCGGCATGACGTCCTCCCAGACAAGTCATCGCGTCGAATAGGTCAGTATAATTGTCCTTTTATACCGGGCGCGCAAAGGCCACCCTGGAGCATCAACCGGGCCAGACGGTCAGGACGGAAATGACGACCTGCCGGCGCTTCGGCGCCGGCCTCCTACATGCCCTGCGGGCCGCGGTTCATCGCCGCCACGCCGGTGCGGCAGATCTCTACCAGGCCGAGCGGCTTCATGATCGCGATGAACTGGTCGAGCTTGGAGCCCTTGCCGGTGATCTCGAAGATGAAATGCTCGGTGTTGGCGTCGATGACGCTGGCGCGGAAGGCGTCAGCCAGTCTCAGCGCCTCGACGCGGCTGTCGCCGGTGCCGGCGACCTTGACCAGGGCCAGTTCCCGTTCCAGCGGCCGCTCCTGGCCAAGCTCGTGCGAGCGTACGGTGAGGTCGACCACGCGGTGCACCGGCACGATGCGCTCGAGCTGGTGCTTGATCTGCTCCAGCACATGCGGCGTGCCGCGCGTCACGATGGTGATGCGCGACAGGTGCTTCTCGTGCTCGGTTTCCGAGACGGTCAGGCTCTCGATGTTGTAGCCGCGGCCGGAGAACAGGCCGATGACCCGGGCAAGCACGCCCGGCTCGTTGTCGACCAGCACGGAGAGGGTGTGGTTCTCCGGCTTTTCCGTTTCCTTGGCGATGAAATAGGCGGAGCCGGTCGGTTGGAGCTGTGCGTTCATGGGGTGAATCTCGATTTCAACTCTTGGGTCTAATTCTCTGTTTGCGCACGGCTTCCTTCGACCAGCCCTGCCTTGGCTCGTCGCCTACACCAGTTCCCTGCCTTTGGCGTCGATGGCATTGGCCACCGCCTCGTCGGTCGCCTCGTCGGGGAGCAGCATCTCGTTATGCGCCTTGCCCGACGGGATCATCGGGAAGCAGTTGGCCAAAGTCGCCACGCGGCAGTCGAACAGCACCGGCTTCTTCACCGCGATCATTTCCTTGATCGCGTCGTCGAGCTCGTCCGGGTTGTCGCAGCGTATGCCGTGGCCGCCATAGGCTTCGGCCAGCTTGACGAAGTCCGGCATCGCCTCGGTGTAGGAATGTGACAGCCGGTTGCCGTGCAGCAGCTGCTGCCACTGCCTGACCATGCCCATATACTGGTTGTTGAGGATGAAGATCTTGATCGGCGCTTCGTACTGCACCGCCGTGCTCATCTCCTGCATCGTCATCTGCACCGAGGCATCACCGGCGATGTCGATGACCAGCGCCTTGGGATGCGCGATCTGCACGCCGAGTGCTGCCGGCAGTCCATAGCCCATCGTGCCCAGCCCGCCCGACGTCATCCAGCGGTTCGGCTTCTCGAAATGATAGTGCTGCGCCGCCCACATCTGGTGCTGGCCGACCTCGGTGGTGATGTAGGTGTCCATGTCCTTGGTCAGCGCATACAGCCGCTGGATGGCGTATTGCGGCATGATCACATCGGCGTTCGGCTTATAGGCCAGCGAGTCTCGCGCCCGCCATTTGGCGATCTGCTCCCACCACGGGTAGAGCGCCTTCTTGTCGGCCTTGGCGGTCGCCCGCCACAGCCGCACCAGATCCTCCAGCACCCGGCCGACATCACCGAGGATTGGCACGTCGGTATGGACGTTCTTGTTGATCGACGACGGATCGATGTCGATGTGGATCTTCTTCGAGTTTGGCGAGAACGCGTTGAGCCGCCCGGTGATGCGGTCGTCGAAACGGGCGCCGATGCAGATCATCACGTCGCAATCGTGCATGGCCATGTTGGCCTCGTAGGTGCCGTGCATGCCGAGCATGCCCACCCAGTTCTTGCCGGAAGCCGGATAGGCGCCGAGCCCCATCAGCGTCGAGGTGATCGGGAAGCCGGTGAGATCGACCAGTTCGCGCAGCAGATGGCTCGCCTCCGGACCGGAATTGATGACGCCGCCTCCCGAATAGATGATCGGCTTCTTTGCGCTGGCCATCAGCTCGACCGCTGCCTTGACCTTCTCCAGGTCGCCCTGGACCTTCGGCTGGTAGCTGGTGCGCGGCGCCGTCTGCGGCGGCACATAGGTGCCCTTGGCGAACTGCACGTCCTTCGGAATGTCGACCACCACCGGGCCAGGGCGCCCGGTGGTCGCGACATGGAAGGCTTCGTGGATCGTGGCCGCGAGCTCGTTGACGTCCTTCACCAGCCAGTTGTGCTTGGTGCAGGGGCGCGTGATGCCGACCGTGTCGCATTCCTGGAAAGCGTCGGAACCGATCAGCGAGGTCGGCACCTGACCGGTCAGACAGACCAGCGGAATGGAATCCATCAACGCGTCCTGGAGCGGCGTCACCGCGTTGGTGGCGCCGGGGCCGGACGTCACCAGCAGCACGCCGGCCTTGCCGGTCGAGCGCGCGTAGCCTTCCGCCGCATGGCCGGCGCCCTGCTCGTGCCTGACCAGAATATGCTCGACCTCGTCCTGTTGGAAAATTTCATCGTAGATCGGGAGAACCGCGCCGCCCGGATAGCCGAAGACATGCTTGACGCCATTGTCCTTCAGCGCCTGCACCACCATTTCGGCGCCCGTCATTTCGCGCCGCTCGTTCCGCTCGTTGCTCATCGGTCCTGATCCCGTACTGTCGCCATTTGGGCGTTGCTGGTCGTTTAGTCGTGTTTCGGGCAATAAAAAAGGCCCCCGAGGGAGCCTGTGTGATGCGCATGGGAGGTTTTCGCCCGGCGGTTACACCGCCTTGCCCACGCGCAGTCCTACGAGAATGAGTGCCGTTTTCATGGTGGCGGACAGTAGAGGCGGGAAAGCCGGCCTGTCAACCGGGAAAAAGCTCCCCCCTCGCTACCATTCGCGCGCCGTCCCAACCGGCTTCAGCGAGGCGGCTAGCAATGCGCGACACGCGGATCGCATTTGGCTCCCATCCTCGCCTGCACCAAGGTCGGGCGATGCGGCTCGGCCTTCGCCGGGCCATGATGCGATGCGCGCATCGCCAGCATCTGCTGGTGGTTGAGCCTCCTGCGCGGCGCATGCTTGCCGTCGGATGTCTCGTCGATCTCCACCTGCCCGGCGCCGGCGATCACCCTCTTGTGCTTTCGGTCGGCGGCGTTCGGTTCCCCTTCGACGATCGCCGCGGCGGGCCGGATCGTCCTGACGCCCGCGGGCTTCTTCGGCCCATGGCCGGCGGCATCGGGCATGCCCGCGATCGCCGGCGCAGCACCTTGCGCCGGCAAGGAAGCGTTGCCGGCCAGCATCTTCACCGCCTCGCCGTTTGACGGATCAAGCCGGGCTTCGGAGAAGTCGCCCTTGCGCGGCGGGACGATCTTCGCCGCCTTGATCGACGTCACGACCGCCCTGGGAAGCTCAGGCAGGCGCGGCCCGGCATTGATCGCGACGACGTGGTTGCCGAGCCGCACACGCGGAGCGTTGTTGACGATCACAGTCTGGTTGATGATCGTCGTGTTGCGGATGATGGTTACGTTTTCGCGCACCGGCCGCACGACGCTGACGAGATCGGCCGCGCCGATTGCTACCACCGGCGCGAAGCACCACCAGCCCTCGTCGACCGCGACATCGGCAATACGCGGCGGCGCCGGTGCCCAGCCGATGTCGTCGCTGCCCTGGCGCCACACCACCCAGGCCGGCGCCCATTTGTAGCCGGCGATCCAGACCCAGCCGAGTTCGGGATCGTATGCCCAGCGCCCGTAGTGGAAGACGATGCCGCCGAACGGCTCAGCCGACTCCCAGTACCAGCCCTCGTCGGTCCACACCCATCTGCCTTCCGTATAGGGCCGCCATTCAGGCCGGACGGAGGGAACCCACACCTCGCCGAACCGGCTGGAAGTCCGCCATCCGCCGTAAGTCGCGAGCCGCTCGCGGACGGTCACGGAGACCACGGCCGCGTGGGCGGCCTGGTAGGACGGCGCCGCCAACGGGGATGCGATGGTCGCGCCCAAAGCCAAGGTGACCGCGACAGCCGCTGCCAGCCCGCGCCGGGCGAATGGATGGATCGAGGACAATTGCATGACGCGCTCCCGGTTCCTTGCATCGCCATCGGCCCCCGCGCTCGTTGTCTTGAGCCGCCATGGCCGCAATGCGGCAAAAACCGATCACGATTGCGCGACCATCGAGACATGACGGCGTTGGTGAGACCTGCGCGGCGCAACGGCCGCGCAGGCCTTCCGTTCAGGCGCGGAGCACCACGCCCCTCGCCTTGGCCCAGCGCTCGACGATCTTGCGCTCCTCCGCCGCGGCGAGACGGTTGCCGAACCCGCGCACCTGGACAGCGCGGTTTTGCGGGTCGAGCTCGATCGTCAGCAAGCGCTCGATCTTGCCGAGCGCCTTGCGCCGCAGCACCCAGATCGAGGCGTTGCCGGCGATGCACTTGGCCGCATACAGCGAGACGCAGTGATGCATCGCGCGGCTCTCGGCGACCAGGTCCTCGGCCGTCCTCAGCTGGCGAACGAAGAACCGCTCGCCATGCGCCTTCGCCTCCTTGGCGGACGGCTCCCAGTCCCAGTCCTCGAGCCGCGAGCCGTCCCACGCAGGGCCTTGCGCCTGCTGCCCTTTCCCGGCGGCGCGGCGGCGCAGCGCCTCGATGCGCTCGATCGCGGCGATGTCGCGGTGCCATTCCACCATCTGCCTGCGCAGCGAGACAAGCGTGCGCCCCTTCAGGCTGTAGGCTCGATCGCGCCGGTGCATGGCGCCGAGATAGTCGCACAGGTCGTCGATCTCCTCCCGCGAGGTGGGATGTCCGCAGAAGAATCGCGCCACCCCGCGCCAGAAGGCAATCTCGCCGCGTGGCGTGCGCGCGATCTTCGTCCGGGCGAGCCGCGTGGCCAGGCCGGGATCGTCCGTGCAGGACCGGGCGATCGCCAACCAGAAT
>NZ_RZOT01000408.1:0-5594 GCF_003999085.1 Mesorhizobium sp. M4A.F.Ca.ET.090.04.2.1 | reverse complement strand
ATCAACAGCTTGGTGTCTTCCTGGGTAAAGCCGAACGCCTGCTGGCGATCGAGCAGGCTGACGTCCCTGCGCAGCGCCCGCGGCTCGACCGGCTTCAGGTCTTCGAGGATGAGCTGGGTGTTGGCGAGCCAGCTCTTGTAGGGATGCCTGGTCGCGATCTCCGACTTGATCTCCTCGTCGGAAACGATGCGACCCTTCTCCAGGTCGATCAGCAGCATGCGGCCGGGCTGCAGCCGCCACTTCTTGACGATCCTTTCCTCCGGCACCGGCAGCACGCCGGCTTCCGAGGCCATGATGACGCGATCGTCGTCGGTGACGATGTAGCGCGCCGGGCGCAGCCCGTTGCGGTCGAGCGTGGCGCCGATCTGGCGGCCGTCGGTGAAGGCCACCGCCGCCGGCCCGTCCCACGGCTCCATCAGGGCGGCGTGGTATTCGTAAAAGGCCTTGCGATCTTGATCCATCAGCTTGTTGCCGGCCCAGGCCTCGGGGATCAGCATCATCATCGCGTGGGCGAGCGAGTAGCCGCCCTGCGTCAGGAATTCGAGCGCATTGTCGAAACAGGCGGTGTCCGACTGCCCCTCATAGGAGATCGGCCACAGCTTGGAGATGTCGTTGCCGAACAGTTCGGAATCGACCGAGGCCTGCCGCGCCGCCATCCAGTTGACGTTGCCGCGCAGCGTGTTGATCTCGCCATTGTGGGCGACCATGCGATAGGGATGCGCCAGCTTCCACGACGGGAAGGTGTTGGTCGAGAAACGCTGGTGGACGAGGATCAGCGCCGTCTCGAAACGCGGATCGGTCAGATCCTTGTAATAGGCGCCGACCTGATAGGCCAGGAACATGCCCTTGTAGACGATGGTCCGCGATGACATCGACACGACGTAGAAGCCATTGTCGACGCCCTTGGTCTCTTCATGGATACGACCGGAAATGACCTTGCGCAGGATGTAGAGCCGCCGTTCGTAATCGTCGTCGCTCTCGATCTCGGCGCCACGACCCAGAAACACCTGCCGCTGGACCGGTTCTGAAGCAGCGATATCAGGCGCCTTTGACAGCGATGAATTGTCGACCGGCACGTCGCGAAAGCCGAGCAGCGGCTGGCCTTCGAGCTGCGCGACCTCGGCGATGATGCCTTCGATATGCGCCTGAAGCTCAGGATCGCGCGGCATGAACACATGGCCGACGGCGTAATGGCCGGGTTTTGGCAGTTCGACCCCCTGGCTGGCCATCTCCTCGCGGAAGAAGCGGTCGGGAAGCTGCACCAGCACGCCGGCGCCGTCGCCCATCAGCGGGTCGGCGCCGACGGCGCCGCGATGCGTCAGATTTTCGAGCACCGCCAGGCCGTCCGTGACGATCTGATGCGACTTGACGCCCTTCATATTGACGATGAAGCCGACGCCGCAGGCATCGTGCTCGTTGCGCGGATCGTAGAGGCCGTGGGCGGCGAACCCGGTAGGGGTCCGCCCGATCCTGGTCAGGCCAGTGGCGATGGACGGATTTTTGACGGCTGGCGCTTTCGTCTGCGCGGCCGGGCCGTTCGTCGCAGATGGCGTCACTTCCGTCATCGTCCTGTCCTCCGTTCTTGCCTGGCGCAGAGACAGGCGGTCGGCTGCGTCCCCCGTCTTCCCGGGATCGGTGGGCAGCGCCGAGCTTCATGTTGCCAGCCTTACTCCAGTGCCATCTTTGACGGGTCCGGGAGACCCTTAGCGGCAGTATGTTTTGGTGAGTTGATCAGGCACGTCTTCTCCTTGCTCGGTCACGTGTTTGCGGATAACGGCGAGGCTGGGCTGGACGCCTGGGCCGGCCTATTTGTACAACCACGTCAGGGAAATGGACGAATTGGCCAGTAAGCCATTCGACTATCGCCCCTCTTTGGTTTCCTCCTTGGCCGCCCCCTTTCACCTTTTGGGAAAATCCTCTTGCGGAGCCACACAGAGAGCGCCGTAACAAACCTTCTCACCCTTGTAGTTGGCCAGAGCCTGCAGCAACTCGGGTAGAAGGTGCTGTTTCAGGTCGTCCGAGACAGGCTCCGGACCCTCCAGCGCTTTCAGTGTCTGCTCGAGCAACTCGATGGCGCGATCTTTGTTGCCGCTCTCATGATAGTACTGAGCGACCACCGGATAAGACAGGAACTTAGAGCCGCCGCCTTGCGGCAGTGCCACGATGTGTTTGGACAGCTCTTCGCCCATCGCGAAGCGCTCAGCAGACGGAAAGCCGGAATAATCAAAGCCCGGCGCGAAGAGTTGGTATAGCGCCCAATACATCCATCCCTCGGACTTTCTGTCGATCGCGTCGCGAACGAATTGGCGCATTACGGGCAAGCCGGCCTGCATGTCGCGCATTCTGTGAAGCAACAGATTGACATGACTCACTCGGAAGTTGAGTTTGTCCGGTATCAAGGCGATGCCTTCTTCAATCGCCGAGAGCGCCGTCTTCCAATCCTCGGCCTCCATTGCCGGCCGAAGTTTGTCGTATATGGGCTTGGTCAGCGCTTGTTCGCGCGCTATGGTTTCGCCTTCCGCAATCCGCTCCGTATCGGCGGATTTTGCCTGATCGCTGGTGCGCCAGCTGCCGTTAAGCACCTTCGGCAAAACCTCATCGAGTTGCGTCGGATGACCGATAAAGGCGATGTGGCCGTCTCGGTCGACCACGAACGAGGTCGGGACCCCGTAAGAAAAGCTGGGCTCCATCCAAAGCTTGTCCATTTCGCCTGTGGAGTCGAATGCGATCCGATAGTTCAGATTCGGGAATTTTTCGGTCAACCAAGCGTCCAACGTGCTTCGGGCCTCGTCGGCCGTTGGAGCGTCTTCAGAAGCCGCGACTCCGACGATCTCAACGCCGTTGTCCTTGTATTTCTCCTGCAACTGGATCAGATGGGGCATCCCGTCCACACACGGGCCGCACCAAGTTGCCCAAAATTCGACTATGCACACTTTGCCGGGCTCAAAGCTGGTGAGGGGCTCGCCACGCAGCCAGTTCTCGACTTTAATCGAAGGAGCCGGGGACTCCATCTGCAATACCACGTTGCGGTCCAAAGCTATTTCCAAAGGTTTCTGCACGAGCTGGTTTCCTCTCAGAGACGGCACACGGGTTCAGGGAGGAGCGGATCGCTCGTCTTGCCCCATTGAGTGCAGTCACAGTCACTCAGTCTCAAAAGCCATGCCAACGCGCTCAGCGCGCAGTTAGCGCCCATTGCTTCGAAAAACCTCGACAGTGCCCAGATGTTGGTTGTAATGAACCTGACATTTGTCTGACGCTGTCAGCTTTTGGACACGCGATCACGCGCTTCGTGCCGCCAGAAGGCCAGGCCGAGCCCTGTGTTGCCAGCGGTCGCTTCGATGATTGTACCGCCCCGCGCGAGCTGGCCACGCTGTTCGGCATTAACGATCATCGACAACGCAATGCGATCCTTGATCGATCCGCCGGGATTCTGGCTTTCGAGCTTGACGAAGAGACGACACCTGCCGGTATCGAAGCTCTTCAGTTCGACGACCGGCGTCTCCCCAATCAGATCGAGCACTGACGCAAATGGCGGACGCAGGCGAGAGGACGCCTTTGTCGACGGTCGGCGGAACATCTCGAGGCTCATGCGGCTGCGGTCTCCAGAATGTCGGCATAGTGCCGTTGCGCAGCATCGGGATGCGAGCGCAGTCGGCTCTTCAGCAGTTGCGGAACAGTGCATTGTCGGGGTCGCTGGCGGGGCACCCGCTTCGGCAGCCGTTCAGGCGGCAGGTCAAGAAACCGTATGTCGGCATCAAGCCGCGCGCCGAAGAAGAAGGGAATCGAAACAGTGCCCTTCGAAAGACCCAGGGCAACGGAAATCATTGCATCGGGCGAGTTCATGCGCCTGAAGCAGCGCTGCCTGCAACTGCTTCATAGCGACAGGCGGGCGAGACTCTAGCGAGGCTTTCGCCGCTTGGTTGATTGAGGCTCTCGACGAAGCCACCAAGATTCGGCGGCCGATAATAGCTTGCTGCTCATTGGGACGTCGACCAACGCCGGGATTGAGAAAGGCAACCCTGCCCCACAAGGCGGGTGTCACACGTGCGGTGCGTCCGCTCGTCACGCCGGATGGTTTTTGAGACCTGGGTTCACGGCTAATCAGATGCACCCCTGTCGTCGTTTCGGTGCAGGCCGCCAGGGGGGCGTGTTGCAGCAGCTTGCAATTAGTTTCGCCACTACGGGGCGTGCGAGCACGGGGCTGCACAATGAGATCATATGCCGGCGTGGAGACCAAGGTGTGGCGCAGCCTTAGAGAACTCAACACCGAGACCGGAGCAACGGAGACTGCTCTTTCGTCGAGCCAGTTTAATTTAGAACATTCTTTCTATAGTTTACGTCAATTATCCTGTTCGATAGCTCTGTCGACTAGCGATGAGACTTTTCAACGCAGCGCGGACATCCGCTGGCCGGATGTGACTTGCTATCCCTTTCAAGATCAAACAGGAGAACCCATGAGCAGTCCAGTCCTTGTCAACCGGACCATTCTTGACTCCGACGTTGTACCGCTGACCAGCCGTGTCGGAGCTGAAATCAGAGGCGTTCGCCTTGGCGGAGACCTTTCGGACGCAGCGATAGCAGCCATCAACCAGCTTCTTCTAAAGCACAAGGTGATCTTCTTCCGCGGCCAGGAGCATCTCGACGATGCGGAGCAGGAATTGTTCGCGCGGCGTCTGGGTGACCTTGTACCTCATCCCACGCAGGGGCCGGCAGCCGGCACGGCCTCAATCCTCAATCTCGATTCCGGCCGTGGCGGTGGCAGGGCAGACCAGTGGCATACCGATGTGACTTTCGTCGATGCCTATCCGAAATTCTCGGTCCTACGTGGCGTCGTCATTCCGGCGGCGGGGGGCGACACGATCTGGTCCAACACGCACGCCGCGTACGAGAATCTGCCGGCGCCGCTCAAAATATTGGCGGACAATCTGTGGGCTATTCATAGCAATGCCTACGACTACGCAGCCGTGCGCCCGCGCGCCACAGCCGAAGAGAAGAGGCACTTCGAGGAAGTCTTCACATCGACGATCTACGAGACCGAGCATCCGGTCGTGCGCGTCCATCCGGAAACCGGGGAGAAGTCGCTGCTGCTCGGCAATTTCGTGCAGCGCCTCGTCGGCCTTTCCAAGAGCGATTCCGCCAAACTCTACGAGGTGTTCCAGTCCTACGTCACTGCCCCGGAAAATACCGTGCGGTGGCGCTGGCAAGTAAGCGACGTCGCTATCTGGGACAACCGTGCTACCCAGCATTATGCGGTCAACGATTATGGCGACCAGCACCGGGTTGTGCGTCGCGCTACGGTTGACGGTGACGTTCCGATCGGCGTCGACGGTCGCCGCAGTATAACCCGTGTCAAGGCAGCCAAGCCGGCGGCGAAGGCAGCCTGACCGTCTGAACAGGGTAAAGATGAAAACTTCGTATCGCCGCGGCCATATCGCGCTGCTTAACCGCCCCACAAAGCCTTATGATTTCCGAGAAGCAAGGCGAGTTGCGGGCTCGAGGCTTGGCCCGAAATCGAGGTCCTGCAGCGTGGCGCATGGCTCGAGTCGCTGCTCGTGGCCCCGCTGCAGCGGTACAGGTCCCCCACCGCCCCCACC
>NZ_RZOT01000407.1:0-5615 GCF_003999085.1 Mesorhizobium sp. M4A.F.Ca.ET.090.04.2.1 | reverse complement strand
GTCTTGATCGGCGTGCGGCCGCCGACGGTCGTATATTCGCCTTGCTGCAGCACGCGCAGCAGGCGTGTCTGCGCCTCCATCGGCATGTCGCCGATCTCGTCGAGGAACAGCGTGCCGCCTTCGGCCTGCTCGAAGCGACCGGTGGAGCGGTTCTGCGCGCCGGTGAAGGCGCCCTTCTCGTGACCGAACAGTTCCGATTCTATCAAGTCGCGCGGGATCGCCGCCATGTTGATGGCAACGAACGGGCCGCCGCGGCGGCGGCCATATTCGTGCAGCGCGCGGGCCACCAGCTCCTTGCCGGTGCCGGATTCGCCGCTGATCATCACCGTGAGGTCGGTCTGCATCATGCGGGCCAGCATGCGGTAGATGTCCTGCATGGCGGCGGAGCGGCCGACCAGCGGCATCGTCTCCGGTTGGTCGTCGGCGCGCGCGTCGAGCTTCGGCCGTCTCGGCTCGGCCAGCGCCCGGTTGACGATGTTGAGCAGTTCGGTCAGGTCGAACGGCTTCGGCAGATATTCATAGGCGCCGGTCTCGGAGGCGCGGATGGCGGTCATGAACGTGTTCTGCGCGCTCATCACGATGACCGGCAGTTCCGGCCGCGCCTTCTTGATGCGCGGCAGCATGTCGAAGGCGTTCTCGTCCGGCATCACCACGTCGGTGATGACGAGGTCGCCCTCGCCCGCCGCCACCCAGCGCCACAGCGTCGAGGCATTCGAAGTGACGCGCACCTCATGGCCGACGCGCGACAGCGCCTGATTGAGCACGGTGCGGATGGCCGCATCGTCATCGGCGACCAGAATGTTGCCGCGTGCGGTCATGAGCGGTCTCCTTCAGCTTCTTCGTCGACACCGTGTGCGGTCTCCTTCCAAGCCGGCATCAGGATGCGGAACGTGGTTCCCCGCGGCGTCGAATCGCATTCGATGATGCCGCCATGCTCGCCGACGATCTTGGCCACCAGCGCCAGCCCGAGGCCGGAGCCGTTCGGCTTGGTGGTGATGAACGGGTCGAACAGGATCGGCAGTATGTCCTCCGAAACACCGGGACCGTTGTCGCGCACGCAAAATTCCAGCGGCAGGGACACGCGATCCTGCGTTCCCGGCACCGAAACACGGATGCCCGGCCGGAAGGCAGTGGACAGCACGATCTCGCCTTGCGGGTCCGAACCGATCGCCTCGGCGGCGTTCTTGACCAGGTTGAGGAACACCTGGATCAGCTGGTCGCGGTTGGCGAAGACCGGAGGAAGCGATGGATCGTATTCCTCCAAGATCTTGATCCGTTTCGCAAAACCGTTCTTGGCAATCGCCTTCACATGGTCGAGAACGACGTGGATGTTGACCGGGTAGCGGTCGATTGGCCGTTCGTCGGAAAAGACCTCCATGCGGTCGACGAGTGAGACGATGCGGTCGGTCTCGTCGGTGATCAGCCGGGTGAGCGCGCGGTCCTCGTCGGAGGCTGACAGTTCCAGCAACTGGGCGGCGCCCCTGATGCCGGACAATGGGTTCTTGATCTCATGCGCCAGCATGGCGGCAAGGCCGGTGACCGAGCGGGCGGCGCCGCGATGCGTCATCTGTCGGTCGATCTTGTCGGCCATCGACCGTTCCTGGAACATCACCACCACCGTGCCCGGGAATTCCGGCACCGGCGCCACGTAAAGGTCGACGACCTTTTCGATGCCAAGGCGCGGCGATGACACATCGACCCGGTATTCGTTGACCGGCGCCAGGCGCTCGCGCACCTGGTCGACAAGGGTGAGCAGCGGGCTGCCGAAGGGCACGAGCTTGGACAACGTGTTGCGGGCAAGCATGGTCGCGCTGGAGCGAAAGAAATCCTCCGCATCGGCATTGGCGAAGGTGATGAAGCCGCCGGCATCGACCATGATCACCGGGCGGCGGATGGTGTTCAGCACGATGTTGGCGGCGTCGACCATGTCCGGCCCTTGGGCAACTGTGGCCTTCATGCGGCGCTCCGCATCGATTCGGCGGGGTTGGAGAACACTTCACGCAGTTCGGCGATGACGCGAGCGGGCTCGAAAGAGGTGAGGATTGCCTTGCGTTGACCGGAAGTGGCGCCGGCGGCATGGCTATCGAGATACCACCCGAGATGCTTGCGCGCCTGGCGCAGCCCGCTTTCGACACCGTAGAGCGCCAGCATATCCTGATAGTGGCCAATGACGTAGTCGGCCAGGGCCAGCCGATCTCCGGGAATGCCTGGCGCCGTCTCTCCTGCCGCGGACGCCGCGATCCTGCCGGCGGTCCACGGTGCGCCATAATGCGCGCGCCCGATCATCACCGCGTCGGCGCCCGATTGATCGAGGATGGCAGCCGCTTCCGCCGGCGAGCCGACATCGCCATTGGCGACGACCGGGATCGAAACGGCTTCCTTGACCCGCGCGATGGCGCGCCAGTCGGCCTTGCCCTGGTAGAACTGACAGCGCGTGCGGCCATGCACCGTCACCATCCTCACGCCGGCCTGTTCGGCGCGGCGCGCCAGCATCGGCGCGTTGAGCGCGCTTTCGTCCCAGCCAAGCCGCATCTTCACGGTCACCGGTACCTCGACGGCGCCGACCACCGCCTCGATCAGCGACAGCGCGTGATCGAGATCGCGCATCAACGCTGAGCCAGCATAGCCGCCCGTCACCTTCTTGGCCGGGCAGCCCATGTTGATATCGATGATGTCGGCGCCCTCGCCCGCGGCGATCCGGGCGCCTTCGGCCATGTGCGCCGCCTCGCGGCCGGCAAGCTGGACCATGTGGACCGGCAGCCCGGAATGGCGGATGCGCAGGTCGCAGCCGGCCCTGCCTTTGGCAAGCTCTCCGCTCGCCACCATTTCCGACACGACCAGCCCGGCACCATGCCGATGGGCGCGCTGCCGGAACGCCTCGTCGGTTACTCCCGACATCGGCGCGAGGAAGACACGATTACGGATTATCACGCCGCCAATGTGGAGCGGCAGAGCCAATTTGGTCAATTCGGGCATGCACAAAAACCAAGCATATCTGATTGCTGCACATTCTCTAGCCAGTAGCAAGGCAATGTGCAACGCGCAATGACGTCAAATCAAGGCGCATTTGGGAAAAAGCTGGCCTTCGGCCAGCAAAGCGCAGTGCGTCGTTCAGGATACACAAAGGACGCTTTGGAATTCACAATTGGCGCACGATCTTTTCCGAAAACCGATTACACTTTTGCGGATCGTGCGCTAAGCCAATCGCAATGACTGACGCAAGCGAAAATCAGGCTTCGGGCGCGGATGACAAGGTCGCGGTGGTTATCGTAGCGGCCGGGCGCGGCGCGCGCGCCGGGCAAGCCAATGGACCGAAGCAATATCAACGCATCGGCGGCCGCGCCGTCATCGCGCGCACCTTGGAGACATTCCTCTCTCACCCGAGGACCGGTCCGGTCGTGGTGGCCATTCACGCCGACGACGGCGAGCTTTTCCGAAAGGCCGCGGGTGCGGATGCGGACCGTGTCATCACGGTCACCGGCGGCGATTCGCGCCAGGCCTCTGTCAGGCTGGGCCTGCTGGCGCTCAGGGATGCCGCGCCAGGCCGCGTGCTCGTCCATGACGCCGTACGCCCCTTTGTCGACGCCGGCCTCATCGACCGCACGATCGATGCCGTCGGCGAACGCCAGGGCGCGCTGCCCGCTCTGCCCGTCGCCGACACGCTGAAGCGCGAGTCGGCAGCCGGGATGATCGAGGAGACCGTATCGAGGAACGGACTGCATGCCGCCCAGACGCCGCAGGGCTTTCCCTTCTGGCCGCTTCTTGCCGCGCATGAAAAGGCCCATCATCTTGGCAAGGCGGATTTCACCGACGACGCCGCGATCGCCGAGTGGGCGCATATTCCGGTGAAAATCGTCCAAGGATCGCCGGACAACATAAAACTTACCTGGGCAAGGGATATTGCAATGGCCGATCAGCGGCTTTCCGGTGAACGGCCGCGCTTTCCGGATATCCGCACCGGCAACGGCTATGACGTGCATGCCTTCGAGCCGGGCGATCATGTCACGCTCTGCGGCGTCGTCATTCCGCACGACAGAAAGCTCTCCGGCCATTCCGATGCCGACGTCGGCCTTCACGCCCTCACCGACGCGCTGCTCGCCACCTGCGGCGCCGGCGATATCGGCACGCATTTCCCGCCGTCGGATCCGCAGTGGAAAGGCGCCGCCTCGAAGATCTTCGTCGAACATGCGGCCAAGCTGGTGCGCGGGCGCGGCGGACGCATCGCCAATGCCGACATCACGCTGATCTGCGAGGCGCCGCGCGTCGGCCCGCACCGCGAGGCGATGACGGCTGCCCTCGCCGCGATGCTCGGCATCGCCAGTGAGCGCATCTCGATCAAGGCGACCACCAATGAGAAGCTTGGCTTCATCGGCCGCCAGGAAGGCATAGCGGCCATCGCCACCGCCAGCGTAGTCTTTCCAGGTGAGGTTCCCGAATGAGCAACGCCGAACTCGCAAACGCCCTGCTTCTGGCCTGCCAGCAACGCGGCATCATGCTGGCGACGGCGGAAAGCTGCACCGGCGGCCTGATCATCGCCGCGCTCACCGACATTGCCGGCTCCTCCGCCGTGGTCGACCGCGGTTTCATCACTTATTCCAACGAAGCCAAGATGGAGATGCTCGGCGTTTCCGCCGCAACGCTCAAGACGCACGGCGCGGTCTCACGCGAAATCGTGCTCGAAATGGCGGCGGGCGCGCTGGCGCATTCGCGGGCGAGCCTCGCGCTCGCGGTCACGGGCATCGCCGGCCCGACCGGCGGTTCGGCCGACAAGCCGGTCGGCCTGGTCTGGTTCGGCCTTGCGCTGGCCGGCCAGCCGATCGTCGCCGAGCACCAACTGTTCGGCCACAAGGGGCGAGAGTTCATCCGCCATGAAACCGTGCGGCACGCGCTGGAACTCGGCCTGCGCGCGCTGGGCTAAACTCCGAACTCAGGCCGTTCTTGCGCCGTAGATCTGGTTGGCGCGCTTCTCGAAGGCCTCGGCAAACATGCGGAAGGCGCGATCGAACATCGTGCCCATCAACGCGCCGAGAATGCGGCTCTTGAACTCGTAGTCGATGAAAAAGTGCACCTCGCAGCCGCTATCGGCCGGGTCGAAGCGCCAGATATTGCTGAGATATTTGAAAGGGCCGTCGATGTATTTGACATCGATGGCCTTCTCGTCGGGCTTCAGCAGCACCTGCGTGGTAAAGGTCTCGCGGATCGCCTTGTAACCGATGCTCATGTCGGCAAGGAGGATGGTGCGGCCGTCGCGCTCCTTGCGCGAGCGCACGCTGAGCGCTTCGCACAGCGGCAGGAATTGCGGATAGGCCTCGACGTCCGCGACCAGCGCGAACATCTCCTGCGGCGTATGGGCGACGCGACGGATGGCTTCGAATTTCGGCATTCGGGGATCAGCTGGCTTTTTTGAGCTGCGCTTCCCGCGCCGCGCGCAGCCTGGCGAAATCCTCGCCGGCATGATGCGAGGAGCGCGTCAGCGGACTCGACGCCATGAGAAGGAAACCCTTGGTCTTGCCGATCGTCTCGAAGGACTTGAACTCCTCCGGGGTGACGAAGCGGATCACCGGATGGTGCTTCTTCGACGGCTGCAGATACTGGCCGATGGTCATGAAGTCGAC
>NZ_RZOT01000406.1:0-5619 GCF_003999085.1 Mesorhizobium sp. M4A.F.Ca.ET.090.04.2.1 | reverse complement strand
CTTCTGCGTTGCGGCGACCGTTAAGGGCGCGATGGCGCGCGGCCTCGGCGTGACCGTGGTGTCCGACGCGCACTCGACGCTCGACACCCCTGCCGAGAGCGCGGCCGAAATCATTGCCCGCCACAATGTGGCTTTCGAAGAGGCCGGCGCGAAACTGGCGACGGCGGAGGCGCTGAGCGGACGCTGAACCCTCTCCCGGAAGGGAAGCGCCCCTCAGCCAACCCGGGGAGACCTCACCATGCCAAGCCTCAACCTGCCCGCCGTAGGTGGATGCCGCTGTGGTCGTGTTCGCCTGAAGATCACCGCGCCGCCGCTGCTGACCATGGCCTGCCATTGCACCGGCTGCCAGCGTATGTCGGCCAGCGCCTATTCGCTGAGCGCGGCGATCCCCGACGAGGCCTTCGAAGTTACCCAAGGCGAGCCAGTGATCGGCGGGCTGCACATCGCCTCGCGGCACTATTTCTGCCCGCATTGCATGAGCTGGATGTTCACCCGGCCTGAGGGGCTCGACTGGTTCGTCAATCTGCGCCCGACCATGCTCGACGATCCAGGCTGGTTCACGCCCTTCGTCGAGACCTGGACCAGCGAGAAACTGCCCTGGGCGAAGACGCCCGCGGTGCACAGCTACGCGGCGCTGCCTGCGATGGAGGAGTATGGCGAACTGACGGCCGAGTTTGCCCAAGCCTTCACGACGGGCTCCTTCGCAACGGGCGGCTCCGCCGGCTGAGGGCATGTTATCAATATCTCAGCCGGCGGAGCGGGGGGCTGCCACCACTTAATGCCGTCACTGTTGCCCTTGGCATTTTCGAATTGGATAATATTGCGGAACGTCCAGTGGACATTCCGGGAACCAAGCGCAACCAAAACCTTCACGAACCGCGCCATGCCGATGGCGCAGGGTCGTTCTGGAGAGAGCCGGCCGTGGTCGACGGGGCCGCGGGGGCGCATGTTGGGGTGCTTTCGGGCCCGCGTCGCCCAGGGCGGCTCTTACCGCCGCGAAAACACCATCGCATATCGGCAACGAAGCGGAACTTCCGCGATAGCGGAATAGGCTGGCGTGATTTTGCGGATTCGAGCTCCAGAGTTGCCACCTTGGCGCGAAAATGGCGATCGCCGGTTGCGGCGCCATCAAGAAACGACATGCCGAACCCGGCCAACATGATTGGCTACCAGACCACCGGCAAACCGGCTCGGATGTGCAGGCACCGGAGATATGAGGGCGCGCCCGCCAGCAGGTGAATCAACGCTTCAACCGACGGCCTAAGTGTTGGATATCCCAAGTGGCACGCCAGCCGCGGCCGGATGCCGCAAATTAATTTGCATGCAAATGTTTCGTCTCGGCGCCTTTTTGTGAAGCCTTTCACCGTTCTCGTGAAATCGGTCGGATACACATGCGGCGCAAAACTGGCGTCGCGTGACAGGGCAACACTGCCCGTTCCGCCGCTACGATACGGAGGATATCAATGTTGAAAAGCCTTCGCAGGCTTGTAGCCGCTCTCAAGCGCGCCTCCAGGCACAAACACACAATGCGTGCATTGAACGACTTGCCCCCGGAAACCCGGAAGGACATCAACTGGCCGCACTCGGCCCAAAGCTGTCCGGAACCGGTCCAGCCATACGAGATACGGTTGCCCTTCTGAAGCAGTTCCAGGAACAGCGGTCTACCGTCCGTGAGAACAAATGCTTGGAGCGGTTCGGTGGTTGCAGCAAAAGGCTGAACCGCTCTAAGGCTGCGAGGTCTACGCGCAGCGAACGACATGCCGCCGCGCGTCCAGCCGAACGATGCCGGCGGGGCGCCTGGCGGCCCGGCCATCGCCGATCTGGCGGCGTCCTAGCTTATGTCCGCAACAACTTCCCCCGATACAGGGTCGGTCACGCCGAGATCGCCGCCGAGATCTTCAAGCATGTCGCGGAACCCGTCGAGAATGCCGATCATCGACGGCCGCGCGGCGGCGAGGCTGTCCATGTCGTTCCACTCGCCGACAAAGCAGAATGTGCGCTCGCCGGTCTTGATGAGGGCGCCCTTGCGAAAGCCCGCGGCGTTGAGCGCGATGGTCTTGTGCTTCTCGACGAAGGCCTGTTCCTTGCCTGGCTTGGTGCGAAAGCGCACGACATTGTAGGCGGTCATGGTTTCCTCCGATCGGTTTGCGATCAGCCGGCGGGCTTGTAGACGCCCGCGGCCTTGTTGGCGGCCGCGAGCACGGCCTTCATGTCGAGTTCTTCGAGGATGACAAAGTCGCTCAACGAACCGCTTGCCCGCACCGCAAGGGCTATGCCCATCCCGGCAGCCTGGTCCGGCACCTCACCATTGACGACGACGTCATAAGCGCCACGCGTGAACATCAAGCCGGTCATCTTGCCGCCGACGCTTTCAAACAGCGCATTGACTGCAGCTTGCCGGTCCGAGCCCTGCATCAGTCCTTTGGCGGCGTGGGGTGCATAATTTGCCAACACGGTGACCTTCATGGGAATCTCCTCCAGATAACAATGTCTCGGGCCGCTCAATCGTTTGAGCAGCACCGGGTTGCTTGTCCTTTCACTGACATTTGACGTGGCCCGTGGACCGCCTTGGGCAGCCAAGGCCAACGGCGGTGCATAACCGGAGCTTCGCTTCGGTTGCAGTAATATGCGCCTATTCTAATATGACGACAATCCCGCCGTGGACGCGGTTGCAATGGGCCTCATGCGGCACAACAGTCTTCCATCGGCGGTCGCCAAAATGTGCTTTTCTCCCTGGCGGAATGGCATTCTGGCTATTCCAACCGGCGAGGGAGCCTGATAATAGGTCAGCCACATTGACCTAAATGCGCATGATCTCGCAAAGCGTGAACCGCTTTTGGACGAGATCGTGCCCGAGCAAGATTGACCATCCACGGGGAGGTGGGCCTTGACCCTGATGAACCTGTTGGCGTCGCGCGCTTCGCGTATGAAGGCGTCGGAAATCCGCGAGCTGCTGAAACTGCTCGACCAGCCGGACATCATCTCCTTTGCCGGCGGCATTCCGGACCCCGCGCTGTTTCCGGCGGACGCCATCAGTGCAGCCTATGCCTCGGTGCTCGGCGGCGCGGAGGCGGGCGCGGCCCTGCAGTACCAGGTCAGCGAGGGCTACCTGCCGCTCAGGAAATGGCTGGCCGGCCAGATGGGCAAGCTCGGCGTCGCCTGCGACGAGGGCAACATCTTCATCACCTCCGGCTCTCAGCAGGCGCTGGACTATCTCGGCAAGCTCTTTCTCTCGCCGGGCGACACGGCACTCGTCACCTGGCCGACTTATCTTGGTGCGCTGCAGGCCTTCAACGCCTATGAGCCACGCTACGATCGGCTGACGCCGGACGGCGGCAACATGACGCCGGCGGCCTATCACGCAGCCGCGGCGGCCGCCGGCGGGCGGGTCAAATTCGCCTATCTGGTGCCGGATTTCGCCAACCCGACCGGCGAGACGCTGGGTGTCAAGCAGCGCGAGGCGGTGCTCGACCTTGCCGGTGATCTCGACATCGCGATCATCGAGGACGCGGCCTACCGCGCGCTGCGCTATGACGGCGAAAGCGTGCCGCCGATCCTGGCGCTGGACTGCCAGCGCTCCGGCGGCATCGACAATGCCCGCACCCTTTATTGCGGCTCCTTCTCGAAGATCCTGTCGCCGGGCATGCGCGTCGGCTGGGTCTGCGCGCCGCGCCGCGTGGTGGAGCGCCTGGTGCTGATGAAGCAGGCCTCCGACCTGCACAGCCCCTCGATCAACCAGGTGGCCATGCATCGCGCCGCCGAGGCGATCTTCGACCAGCAGGTGGAAAAGTTGATCGGCGCCTACCGCGCCCGCCGCGACGGCCTGCTCGGCGCGCTCGAGGCCAACATGCCGGAGGGCGTGACCTGGAGCCGGCCGGATGGCGGCATGTTCGTCTGGGTGACGCTGCCCGAGGGCGCTGACGCCACGGCGCTGCTTGCCCGCTCGGTCAGGGAAGCGCGCGTCGCCTTCGTGCCGGGCAATGCTTTCCATGCCGACGGCACCGGCCGCAACACACTGCGGTTGAGCTTCACCCTGGCCGACAGCCGCGCCGTCGGCGAGGGGATCCCGAGGCTGGCGAAGCTGCTGGGGTAGCACGCCTCGCTATCTCCCACGAAGGGGCGCTCGGATGCCGCCGCCGGAACCCGCCGGGCATGCCGGCCGTTTCATTGCAGAGCGTTCAAACAGTTGGAGGTGAGATGGCTGTCATTCTCATCGGCGCGTTGCTCGTTGTCGCCGGCGTTGTCTATATGGCTGGCGCGGCGCTCTGGCGTGGTCGGCTCAGCGAACCGGCGCCGCTCGGCACCCCCGCCGACCGCTCCGCCTCAAGGTTGGCAACGCCTGGACCGACGCTCGAACCGCGACGGCGCGGGATGGGCTTCCTTGGCTTATCGCCGAACTGGCCGGGCCTGCTGATGATAGGCGTGGGCGTCGTCATGCTGTTGTCGGCGGCAGTGCTTTAAGCCGCCAACTCCATCGCCGCTAGGACAAAGCCGCCGAGATCGGCAGCTTCGGCGATTCACCATCCTCGTCACGCAAAGTTGCACGCCTTCAGCCGATCCTCTCGGCTAAAATGCGGGCGGATCAGCCAGAAGGAGAGGAAAGCCATGACCCTACGCTTTGGCCTCATCGCCCTTGCCCTGTCAGGCTTCGCCAGCCAGGCATCGGCTTTCGAGATTTCCAGCTCATCCGTCTCGGACGGCAAGTGGGACAACAGATACATCGGCGACAGCGCCGGCGGATGCACTGGCGGCAGCGTCTCGATCGCCTTGAACTGGAAGGATCCGCCGGCCGGCACCAAAAGCTACGCGCTCACCATGTTCGACCCCGATGCCGGCGGCGGCAAGGGCTGGTGGCACTGGCTGGCCTGGAACATTCCGGCGAGCGCCAATGGATTGCCCGAAGGCGCCGGCTCGAAGGGCGGCAAGGGCTTACCCAAGGGCGCCATGCTCGGCAAGGGCGACATCGGCCGCGCCGGCTATTTCGGCCCGTGCCCGCCGCCCGGCAGCGGCGCGCATCATTATGTCTTCACGCTCTATGCCCTCAAGGCGGCGAAGCTCCACGCCAAGGCGAGCGCTTCTCCCGCGACGGTGGCGGCCGCCGCGAAGGCGCAGTCGCTCGGCACGGCAACGGTGACCTATACATATGAGCGCTAGAGGCTGCCGATCTCCCCCTCGCGGGGAGATCGGCAGCTTCAGCTATTCCGCCGCCAGCAGCTTGTCCTGCGTCTTCGTCTCGAAGTCGCTGGCGTCGTGGCGCTCGTGCAGCTGGTAGGCCGGGTCGCCGGAGAGGCGGTTGACCATACGGCCGCGCTTCACCGCCGGCCTGGCGTCGATGGCGTCGGCCCAGCGCTGGACGTGCTTGTATTCCTGCACGGCCAGGAACTCCCCGGAATCGTTGTAAATGCGGCCCTTGGCGAGCCCGCCATACCAGGGCCACACCGCCATGTCGGCAATCGTGTAGTCCGGTCCGGCGAGGTACTCGCTCTCCGCCAGCCTGCGGTCGAGCACGTCCATCTGCCGCTTGGTCTCCATAGCGAAGCGGTCGATCGCATACTCGATCTTTTCCGGCGCATAGGCGTAGAAATGGCCGAAGCCGCCGCCGAGGTAGGGCGCCGAGCC
>NZ_RZOT01000405.1:0-5628 GCF_003999085.1 Mesorhizobium sp. M4A.F.Ca.ET.090.04.2.1 | reverse complement strand
CAGTATCGCCGGGCCTGCACTTGGCCCCAGGCCCGAGCACAGCATGATAGTCGATCACCTGCCCTATTTCGTGGAGATATTCGACGCCATTGCCTCTCGCCTCTTCCCATGTCGAACCTACCAAGGCGCCCGACGATCCGGCCACATGCATGTCGTGTAAGCGTAAGCCCGATTACTCGGAATGTTTGTTTTAGATATTTGGTACGCCATACGCACCAGACATCTCTTTCTTTGATCCAAATGCGTCAAAAAGGGTGCAGCACCCTTGACGTCCGGACTACAATTCTGCCCGGACTAACCGGCATGGCAAAAGACACAAATTACCTGTTTCCCCGACTTATCGAGGTGAGCTCGGCGACAGGCCTAAGAAAGCGTGATGAATGGCCAAATCGGCATCAATCCGTCCAAAGGCTCGTATTCTTCAGCTCCTCGGCGACGAGCTGATCAGCAGCCCGCGCATCGCCGTTTTCGAGCTGGTAAAAAACGCCTACGACGCTGACGCTACCAAGGTCATCGTGACCCTCGCGGACCTTGGGACGGACGAAGCCAAGATTACTGTCCGCGACAATGGCTCTGGCATGACCGGAGACATCATCCAGAATATCTGGCTTACCCCGGCGAATGACCATCGGCGGCATCAACGCGAGTCCGGGAAACGATCTCTCCTAGGACGCCTTCCCCTGGGAGAAAAGGGGCTCGGCCGATTCGCGGTTCACAAACTCGGAAACAAGATCAGGATGGTCACCCGACAGGCGAACGAGCTTGAAGTTGTGGTCGAGCTCGACTGGTCCGAGCTTCTAAGTCACGATTTTCTGGATGAAATCACGGTGCCCATCGAAGAGCGCCAGCCGAGAATTTTCAAGGGCAGGACCCATGGAACGAAAATCGACGTAACCGATCTTCGTGGCGAATGGACGCGCGGAGCGATCCGCGACCTTCATCGCAGTCTGACTTCGATCGCCGACCCGACAGGCGGGCCATCTGATTTTCAGGTTCAACTGAAAATTCCGGGCCACGAGAAAGTCGTAGCTGATCTGCTCGATGCCGGCAGCGTGCTTGAGCAAGCGATGTGGACGTTTGGCTTTAGCTTTGACGGGTCGCAAATCGACTGGACCTACGAGTTTAAGCCGTATCCTGGAATCAAGGTCGAGCCCTCGTCACAATCGGGTAAGGAGCCGCTACTGAGGGATCGCGACAAGAAACACGTTGTCGCCGGCCCGGAATTGATCGCGGGTATCGGACCGGTGTCTGGAAGTTTCAACGTATTCGATCGCGACCGAGCAACATGGAATTACATCGCCCAGAAAAAGGTGATGTCTGAGTACCTCGCCAACAATGGCGGCGTCCGAGTCTACCGCGACGGCATCCGCGTCTACAATTATGGCGAACCAGATGACGACTGGCTGGGGCTGGACTTGAGACGTGTCAATTCGCCAACAGACCGCCTAAGCAGAAACCAGATTCTCGGGCGCGTGAATCTTACGCTAGACGGGAGCCAACAGCTCCGCGAAAAAACCAACAGGGAAGGTTTTGTCGAGAACTCCGCCTTCGAACGGCTGAAGGAGGTCGTCATGTCTGCGATGACGATTTTCGACCGGTTGCGCAGACCACACCGCGAGGCGATTCGCACTGCGCTTACGGGCGTAAAATCACCGCTGGCAATTTCCATCGATACCCCTGTCGCCCGCCTGAAGGCCGAGCTCACAAACAACAAGCTCGATCGGCTGCAGCCTCTCGTTGACGAGATCGGCCGCGAGTACGACCAGCTTCGCGAAATCATGCTCAGTTCCGGCAATGCCGGATTGCAACTGAGTCTGATTTTTCACGAACTGGAACGCGGCGTACGCGGATTGTACGAGGCGATCAGGCAGCGCGAGAAGATTGAGGACATTGAAGAGCGCTCGCGCTATCTGAAGGATTTGCTGGAAGGCTTTGCGACGGTCCTGAAAAAGGAGCCGGCCCGCAAGCAGAGCCTCGCAAAAATTGCACGCGAGGCAATGTTCCTGAATCAACTCCGGTTTAAGAAGCATCGCGTTGCGATTGATTTTCCCCTTGGCCGGGGTGATCAGCCCGACGTTGCAGTTCGCGCCTCGCTCGGACTAGCTATCGGCGGCGTGTCAAATGCAATCGACAATGCGATTTTCTGGACGCGTGTGCGGTGGCCTGATGAGCAGGCGACCGGTGAGCTGCAAAGAAAAATCTGGGTGGGTACGAGCGACGAGTTCGGGGACCCGGCCCTGATTGTTGCTGACAACGGCCCGGGTTTTCGAGACTCGTCTGACGACCTGATACGTCCATTCTGGACTCGACGACCCGGCGGAATGGGTCTGGGCTTGTACTATGCAAACCTGGCGATGGAGCTGAGTGGCGGAAAACTCCTTTTTCCGCAGCCCGGCGACCTCGATCTGCCTGAATGGGCTAATGGAGCTGTGCTAGCATTTGTGTTCAAGGGGGCTTGAGGAATGTTGCAGGGGGCAATGGTCATCGCAGTCGATGACAAAGAGGAAGACCTAGATGGCATCGTGCAGGCCCTGCATAAGAAAGGAGTCGGCGTCCTTCCAGTCCTGTTCAAGGGACAGAGGTCGGTCCGCCCCTGTCTGCCCGGTATTCGCGTCGTCTTTACCGACATAAATATGGCGCCGAGTGCTGCTTCCGCCTACCAGCAGCATCAGGGTGTCGCTGCCATTCTGAATGTGTTGCTCGATCCGGAAAACGGACCTTGGATAATGGTCGCGTGGACCGCAGCGCCTGACCAGACAGCCGCTCTCAAGACCGTGCTGGAAAACTCACTCGGCAAGGAACGGGCACCGATAACGGCCATCGGGCTTAACAAAGCTGACTTCATGAATTCGAAGGGGGTTTACCAGATCACAAAGATCGCGACGGCCATAGATCAACACATCTCCCAAGATGCAGTGGCCGGCGCAATTCTCGATCTGGAATTGAGGTCGTCCCAAGCCGCACATGATGTAACCCAGTCGATCATAGCGCTCACGCCGTCAGCGGCCCCTGCCGACATTGCACAGGTTCTCGTCGAGCTTTCGAAAGCGACCGATCCAAAACCACCTTTCACGGTAGAGAAGGTCATGCAGACGATAGGACCTGTTCTGCAGGACCGGCTTATTAGGCGTGGTGTCTCGAAAAACGAACGAGGCGTATGGGATCGGGCATTTGGTGCTAGCGCGGGAACACCGCTGTCGCAAACGCATCGTGCAGAGCTGAATAGCGCGGTGCATCTCGATCCGAACACCGGTGTCGGAGAACGTGGCGCGGTCACGATCGTTCCGAATGCGATTATGGAAAAGGCCATACCAAGGCTTTCCTCTGTGGTTTTCACCCATTTTCTGAATCGGGAAAAGGCAGTGAAAGTCCTGAGGGATCGGAAGAGGGCAACTATGCCTGCCGTACCGAACCAGCCGGCGCCAGTCCTGCCGCCAGAGCAGGAATTGATCACGGAGTTTGAAGAACAGTTGAAGTGGGGATTGCTGGAGCTTGTCCCTATCTGTGATGCTGCGAACGACAAGCGGGGTTTGCGAAGAGCAGCCGTACTGCTCATCGCCCCTGGTGACTGCGCGAAGCTGGATATCGCAGGCGATTACGCCCAAAAGCTCCCTCTCCTGAAGATCGGTGGCGATGACGTTCTTATCTTTGTCTCCGCTAAGATGACCCTGTCACCGGTCTCGAAAACGCTGGCAAAGATCAAACCGGTTTTGCGGATGCGCGACCAGCTTCTCGACGGGCTGACGCAGAATATTTCTGGCTCTCAGGCTAGGATTGGCTGGGTGACGTTCTGAGTCTTACGAGAGGTCGCAGCCGCCGGCATGTGGCTGGCATTGTAACTCCGGCACTCCCACAAGTCGCGCTCCACGGCACCAGGTTAGATGTTTGATCCCGGACTTTGATGGGGCATCCCTATCTGCCAAATCAAAGGATGCGCTATGGGCCAAGTTTCTGCATGGGAGCGCCACAACGACAGAGGCGGTCCGTCGAGCGATACAGCATAGCCAAGAGAGCCTGAGGGCCTTGGCCAAACGCTACGGGATCAACCAGAATACCGTCGCGAGTGGAAGGGACGAGTCGCCGATCTACCGACTGGTCCGAAGGAACCGCGATCGACGGTGCTCGCGATTGAGGCGGAGGCGGTCATTGTCGCTTTTCGCCGCTGCACGTTGCTGCCGCTCGACAACTGCCGTTATGCGCTTCGAACAGGAAATTCAAGAGCTACCCGATCGGCTACTTCCACATCGACATTGCCGAGGTCAGGACCGAGCAAGGCAAGCTGCACATGTTTGTCGCCATCGACCGCACCTCGAAGTTCGCCTTCGTCGAGTTGCATGAGAAGGCCCCGACAGCCGTATCAAGAGACTTTCTGCTCCGGCTGATCGCGGCCGTGCCCTACAAGATCCATACCGTGCTTACCGACAACGGCATCCAGTTCACCACCCTCGGTGCCGGCGGTTCAGCCGTACCCTTGATCAAGGAGGCAATCGCCAATGGCGAGATCTTCCGCGCTCACGCCTTCGAATACACCTGCGCCAGGAACGACCTAGAGCACCCGCACGACCAAGGCCAGGCATCGCGAAACGGGCCGCGGAGTCCGTCATCGTGGGCGACGTGAACGACGACGCCACCATGCTCGGACCCGTGATGAACGAGCGGCAGTTCGAGCGGGTTAATTCGCTGATCGAATCCGCGTTTCAAGAAGGCGCGACCCTCGTGACGGCTGGGACCGGCAGGCCGTCGTCGCAGAACCGTAGCTACTTCGTAAGGCCGACGGTATTCGCTCATGTGACGCCCGAAATGATCGTAGCCCAGAAGGAGATGTTCGGCCCGGTCGTCAGCCTCATCCCGTATGACATTGTCGATGGGGCGATCGAGATCACCAACGACACACCCTACGGAATGGCAGCCTATGTGCAGTCGAAGGATCTCCGCCTCGCCAAACTGGTGGCCTCTAGGCTTCGCGCCGGGCAGGTGATCAATCACCGGCGTGGGATGCGTCCGCGCCGTTCGGAGGCTTCAAGCAGTCGGGCAACGGCCGCGAATGTGGGGAATTCGGTTTCGAGGCAGTGCTCGAGGTCAAGGTGATCGGTGGACTTCACGAAAGCTGACCTCTCTTGCGCTGAGACGCGATGCACCGTTGCTGCGTGCGAGCGATAAAGACGATCGCATGTTCTTCGACGGTTTTTGTTGCAGCAGTGGCCGGGTCCGTCACGCCCGACACCGGAGGAAATATCGCAGGGTTTCCGGGTGGGGGGAAAGGCGGTAGCGCCCTTCCGAGGAACGCCCCTGCACAGGGTGTCGACCAAGCCAGCAACGCCGCAGAATCGCTTCCGCAATTGCCTCATGATCTCGAGAAACGCTACTCTATTCGGCCGTTCACGAGGGCGCGTAAGCGCAAATGACCTCCGCCTGGGGCTGGCAACACTAACGGAGGCCAAACCGTCTTCTTCGTGTGAAATGACCCTTTCACTACTCTCTAAGCCGCCTGCCAGACTTGGTTCAATATTCGCGCAGCAAGAGCAGCTTTGTCTTGCGGCAAAAAGCGACCGTAGTGGTGGGCCACCATGTCGGGCGTGTCCTGGATCGCGTAACTTGCCTGCTCATATGACCCGGTCTGCTTCAGGA
>NZ_RZOT01000404.1:0-5628 GCF_003999085.1 Mesorhizobium sp. M4A.F.Ca.ET.090.04.2.1 | reverse complement strand
GCCCTGTTTCGCGTGATCGCCTTTTCTTGGTGGAATTCAACAAGCTCCTGTGAAGTTTTTTACTTTTGTTGCGTATAATCGGTCGTAAGATTCGTTTCTTAAGGCGACAACGAGTTCGAGGGCTGGGGCTAGCTTCTCCAATGTTGACGAGGCCAACGACGCACTATCATCTAGCCGAAAGGGTCCGGCGACTGTTCGGCACCGCGCCGTGCCGCCTGCAGGTTGCCGCTTTGCCCTGGCGCGAGGCCGGCGATGGCGTCGAGATCATGCTGATCACCAGCCGCGACACCGGCCGTTGGGTGCTGCCCAAGGGTTGGCCGGAAGCCAAGGAGCCGCTTTGCGAGGCGGCGGCGCGCGAGGCCGGCGAAGAAGCCGGGTTGCGCGGCACGGTCTCCCATCTCGAAGCCGGCCGCTATTTCTATGCCAAGGCACTCGCTTCCGGCGAGGAAGTGCCTTGCGAGGTGCTGGTCTTCCCGCTGCGGGTCGACCGCGTTGCCGACCGCTGGAAGGAAAAGCGGGCGCGCACCCGCAAATGGGTGAACTCGACCGAAGCCGTGCGCATGGTCAACGAGCCGGACCTCTGCCAGATCATCGCCCATTTCTGCGCCAATCCGCGCAAATTCGCGTGAATTGACCGCCTAACACCGGCACGGCGGAGCCATGCTTCGGACCGGTCATTGCCGCGCGCCAGTATGACCTCTAAGATCGATTCGGCTGCCCTGGCATACTTGGCGATGACCAACACCACACAACCACTCGAAAACAATTCCAGCGACAGCCGTCGCAAGCACCGCCAGCGCGTGCTCAAGGGCGGTTCGATCATCACCGGCATCAAGAATTCCGAGATCAGCTGCACCTTGCGCAACCAGAATGAGGGCGGCGCCGAGCTGAAGGTCGCGCCGGACGCCCGCGTTCCCGATCGCTTCCTGCTCTATGTACCGGTCGACGGCGTCGCCTACCGATCGGAGGTCCGCTGGCGCCGCAACGATCGCGTCGGCGTCCAGTTCACCGGCACCGAGCCGAAGCCGAAGTTGCACTACGGCTGATCGCCTCAGCGGGCCTTGCCTCTGTGTCGATTTGAAGGGCGTCCGGAGCGAGTGGATGCCCTCTTTCACGTCAGATGACCAGACCCTTGGTCAGCTCGAGCGCCTGGCGTTCGAACAAGCGGCGATAGATGCCGCCGTTCAGCCGGATCAGCTGGTCATGCGAGCCCTCCTCGACGATGCGGCCACGATCGAACACCAGCAGCCTGTCGAGCGCCCTGACGGTCGACAGCCGGTGGGCGATGACCAGCGTCGTGCGGCCGACCATCAACCGCTCCATCGCCTGCTGGATCAGCACCTCCGATTCCGAATCGAGGCTGGACGTCGCCTCGTCGAGGATCAGGACGCGCGCGTCGGCGAGGAAGGCACGCGCGATCGCCACCCGCTGGCGCTCGCCGCCCGACAGCTTCACGCCGCGCTCGCCGACCAGCGTGCCATAGCCTTTCGGCAGGTTGGCGATGAACTCATGCGCGCTCGCCAGCCGCGCCGCATGCTCGATCTCGGGCTGCGTGGCGCTGGGCCGGGCATAGGCGATGTTCTCGGCCAGCGAGCGGTGGAACAGGATCGGCTCCTGCTGGACGATGGCGATCTGCGCGCGCAGTGATGCCTGCGCCACCTCGGCAATATCCTGGCCGTCGATCAGGATCCTGCCGGCGTTCACATCGTAGAGGCGCTGGATCAGCTTGACGAAGGTCGTCTTGCCCGAACCGGAATGGCCGACCAGCCCGACGCGCTCGCCGGGCGCGATTTCGACCGAGAAATCGCGGTAGAGCGGCAGCCGATGGTTGCCATAGTGGAAGGTGACCTTGTCGAAGCTGATGCCTCCATCGCTGATGCGGATCGGCCCCGCGGTCGTCCGGTCTTCGATGCCGAGCGGTTCGGCCTGGAAGTCGACCAGTTCCTCCATGTCGTTGATCGAACGCTGCAGGTTGCGGATATGCGTGCCGATGTCGCGCAGATAGCCCTGCAGCACGAAGAACGAGGTGAGCACGAAGGCGACGTCGCCGGCGCTGGCCTCGCCCCACGCCCACAGCATCAGCGCCAGACCGATCACAGCCGTCCGCAGCAGCAGAAGCATCGTGCCCTGCGTGGTGCCGTTGACGGTGCCGCGCACCCAGGTGCGGCGGGTGCGGGCGCGCCATTTGGCGACGACCCAGGCAAGACGCGCTTCCTCGCGCGCCTCGGCGCCGAAACCCTTGACCACGGCATTGCAGCTCACCGCATCGGCGAGTGAACCGCCAAGGCGCGTATCCCATGTGTTGGCGAGCCGGGCCGCCGGCGCGACATAGCCAAGCGACAGCATCGCCGTCACCATGATGAACAGCACAGAGCCAGCGGCGACCACCGCGCCCATCAGCGGCCAGAACCAGCCGAGCAGCAGGGTCGAGCCGACGAGCATGACGACCGACGGCAACAGTGCGATCAGGATCGTGTCATTGAGCAGGTCGAGCGCCCACATGCCGCGCGTGATCTTGCGCACGGTCGAGCCGGCGAAGCTGTTGGCATGCCAGTCGGTGGAAAAACGCTGGACGCGGTGGAAGGCGTCGGCGGCGATGTCGGCCATCATCTTCAGCGTCAGCTCGACGATGGCCATGAAGGCGGCGTTGCGCAGCACGACGCCGGTCAGCGCCAGGGCGACCAGCATCCAGAAGGCTGAGATTGCCGCGTTCCAGGCGACGTCGTCGGCAGCACCACTGCTGGCGACGGCGTCGACCAGCCGTCCGGAATAGAGCGGCGTCAGCACATCGGCCAGCGTCGACAAAAGGAAGGCGGCCATGATCAGCGAAAGCCGCCACGGCTGGCGCCGCCAATGGCCGAGCGTGAAGCCAAGCACGCTGCGGAAGGCTTCGGCACGCAGATCGATTCGAAAACGAGCCATGATGTCATCCAGGCGCAAATGTGCCCGGTCCCGGTAAGCTGGAAATTGAGAAAACCGCGTTGGCGCCAATCTGGCGCCGGGAATGCGGAGGTTCAGCATAGTGGCGGCACGCCCATATGCCGGCGGCGACCGGCAGCGGCAGATGCCTCTCCTCGATCGAGTTCTTGTCGCGAAGGCAAGCCTTCGCGAGGCCTCGATCAGGACCTAGGCTTCGCGGCCTCGCATAACGATGTCAAATTGTGGCATTCGGTTCCTCCAGGTGGAGAATCGCGGAGACGCCTTTATAGAGACGCCCCTGCGCATCGCCAAGCCAGGCTGCGACCAAATGCGCATCTGGTCCAAGCAGTGAGACGATTTTGCAACAACGGCGGGTTGTGCCGTTGCCGTGGCTCAGGCTATGCGGCTGCGCTGCGGACGGAGCGCTTACCGCCCGTCCCTGAACCGGTTGGTGATCGGATAGCGGCGGTCGCGGCCGAAGTTCTTCCTAGTGATCTTCACGCCCGGTGCGGCCTGCCGGCGCTTGTATTCGGCGATGTAGAGCAGGTGCTCGACCCGCGCCACTGTCGCCCGGTCATGGCCGCGCGCAACGATCTCGTCAACGCCCATCTCGTGCTCGACCAGGCATTCAAGGATATCGTCCAGCACCGGATAGGGCGGCAGCGAATCCTGGTCGGTCTGGTTCTCGCGCAGCTCCGCCGACGGCGCCTTGTCGATGATGTTCTTCGGGATCACCTCGCCGGAAGGGCCGAGCGCGCCCGGCGGCACGTGGCTGTTGCGCCAGCGCGACAGTGCATAGACCTGCATCTTGTAGAGGTCCTTGATCGGGTTGAAGCCGCCATTCATGTCGCCGTAAAGCGTGGCGTAACCGACCGACATCTCGCTCTTGTTGCCGGTGGTGACGACCATCGAACCGAACTTGTTGGAGATCGCCATCAGGATGGTGCCGCGCGCGCGGCTCTGCAGGTTCTCCTCGGTGATGCCTTCCTTGGTGCCTTCGAACATCTGCGTCAGCGCGTGCAGAAAACCTTCGACCGGCTCGAAGATCGGTACGATGTCGTAGCGGCAGCCAAGCGCGCGGGCGCAGTCCTCGGCGTCCTTCAGCGAATCCTTCGAGGTATAGCGGTAGGGCATCATCACCGCGCGCAGCCGTTCTTCGCCCAGCGCATCGACGGCAAGGGCGGCGCAGATCGCCGAATCGATACCGCCGGACAGGCCGAGCACGACGTTCTTGAAGCCGTTCTTGTTGACGTAGTCGCGCAGGCCAAGCATGCAGGCGCGATAGTCGGCCTCTTCCCGCTCCGGGATCTTCGACATCGGCCCTTCCGCGCAGACCCAGCCGTCATCCGTGCGCTTCCAGGTGGTGACGTCGACCGCGTCCTCGAACTGGCTCATCTGGAAGGCAAGCGTCTTGTCCGCGCCGATTGCGAAAGAAGCGCCGTCGAAGATCAGCTCGTCCTGGCCGCCCAGTTGGTTGGCGTAGATCATCGGCAGGCCGGTTTCGATGACCTGGCGGATGACGACCTGATGGCGGACGTCGATCTTGGCGCGATAGTAGGGTGAGCCGTTCGGCACCAGCAGGATCTCGGCGCCGCTTTCGGCCAGCGTCTCGCAGACGGCGACCTCGCCCCAGATGTCCTCGCAGATCGGAATGCCGATGCGCACGCCGCGGAAGTTGACCGGCCCCTGCAGTTCCGGCCCGGCCTGGAAGACGCGCTTTTCGTCGAACTCCCCATAGTTCGGCAGGTCGAGCTTGTAGCGTTCGGCCAGGATCTTGCCGCCATCGGCGACGATGATCGAATTGTGCGTGCCGCTCTTGCGCTTCAAGGGCGTGCCGATGATGACGCCGGGACCGCCATCCGCAGTGTCCTTGGCGAAATCTTCCGCGGCCTTTTCACAAGCCTTCAGAAAAGCGGGCTTCAGCACCAGGTCTTCCGGCGGATAGCCGGCGAGGAAGAGCTCGGTGTAGAGCACGAGATCGGCGCCCTGCCGGGCCGCATCCGCCCTCGCCTCGCGCGCCTTGGCAAGATTGCCGGCGACGTCACCGACGGTCGGGTTGAGCTGGGCGATGGCGATGCGCAGGATGTCGGGCTTCTTGGTCATGCAGTGGGTTTAGCGTGGCCGAAATCGCCGGGCAATGGCGATTGCTTGTACCAAATAGGATCGATCGACGGATGTTGATCGTATCCCGATCGATCGATTTCGACCGCGAGATTTCGCCGACCCAAGCCTAGTCGTTCATATACTCGCTCAGCGCTTCCACGGAGCGGTTCTCGCCGATCGACATCGCCAGGATGCGCGAGATGTGCCGGCGCGGCAGGCCGGTTTCAGCCGACCATTGATTGATCTGCGCCTGGATCTTGTCGAGGTCCCGCTTCGAGGTCGGGTTCTCGGCGATGTCGATGCCGGCATCGCGAAGTGCCGCCGCCATGTCGGCCGAGACGACGAAGGTGTCCCACTCCAGCCAGCGCAGGAAGTACTGGCCGGTGTTGCCGCCCAGCCGGCTGCCGTGCTTGCCGAGATAGGCCGTCAGCCCGACCTGGTCGTCGGCCGGCCAGGCGGCGAGGAATTTGCCGAAGCCGCCATGCTCCTTCGACACGCGCTCGACGAAGGCGGCGTTGTCGCGGACGGCCTTGATCTTCTGCGGATTGCGCACGATGCGCTTGTCGGAGGCGAGTTCATGCCAGAAATCGTCGGGCTGGAACAGCA
>NZ_RZOT01000403.1:0-5636 GCF_003999085.1 Mesorhizobium sp. M4A.F.Ca.ET.090.04.2.1 | reverse complement strand
CTTCCAGAGCACGCGCCCGGTTCGGCAGCCGGCGAATGAAGCCGCGCTCTTCCAGCGCCGTGATCAGCCGGTGGATGCCCGACTTCGAGGCGAGATCGAGCGCCTCCTTCATCTCGTCGAACGAGGGCGGAATGCCGCTTTCCTTCAGCCGTTCATGGATGAACATCAGGAGTTCATGTTGTTTGCGCGTCAGCATGGCGGCCCCCACGGGTTCTGAAACCAGAATCAGAAAAACAAACCCAGAACAAACACTATCTGTTCCAGTTGTGTTCCGCAACCGTTTAAAGTTTAATGAATGCGTTGACGTTTTGTTCAGCGTAGCATCAGCACGCGGCAAGCGTCGCCTGCGGCTGCAGCCGGGGCGAAGGGCTCCCGCACGACAAGGCCGTTGGCGTCGGCGAGCATGCGCAGCATCGAGGAGTCCTGGATGCCGAAGGGGGTGGCAACCATTGAGCCGGCTTCTTCGCGGACCACGGCGCGCACGTAATCCTGCCTGAGATCATTGGCCTGCATCGCCGTGCCCAGGCGTGCCTCGCGCAGGTCCTGCCGGAAGTCGCGGCCACCGAGTCGCGCCAGCAAGGGCTTCAGGAACAATTGCGAGCAGACCAGGCTGGCGACAGGGTTGCCCGGCAGGCCGATACAGCGCGTGCGCCCCATCCGGCCGAACATCAGCGGCTTGCCCGGGCGCATGGCGATCTTCCAGAAATCGAGCGTCATGCCTTCGCCGGTCAGCACGTCGTGGATCAGATCGTGGTCGCCGACCGAGGCGCCGCCCAGCGTGACGATGACATCGGCCTGCTGCTCGACGGCCTGCCTGACCAGCGCGGCGATCGCTTCCTTGCGGTCGGCGGCGATGCCGAGATCGAGCGCGCGGGCGCCGACCGACTGAGCGGCGGCGGCGACGCCATAGGCGTTGGACGAAATGATCTGGTCGGGACCAAGCTCGCTGCCGGGCGGCAGCAGTTCGTCGCCGGTGGCGATGATGGCGACCAGCGGCCGCTTCACCACGCTCAAACACGGATGGTTGGCGGATGCCGCCAGCGACAGTGCCGCGGGATCAAGCAGGCGGCCCCTTTCGAGCAGCACATCGCCTTGCGCGAAATCGAGTCCGACACGCCGGATGTTGCGTCCTTGCGCCGTCGGCTGGGTTACCTCTACCGTGCCGCCGCCCAGGTCCCTGACATTCTCCTGAATGACGATGGTGTCGGCGCCTTGCGGCACTGGCGCGCCGGTGAAGATGCGCACGGCTTGCGACGGGCCGACGCTGCCTTCGAAGCCGCGGCCGGCCGGCGCCATGCCGATCACCGAAAGCCGCGCCGGCACGGATGCCACGTCGGTGGCGCGCGTCGCATAGCCGTCCATGGCGGAGGCGTTGAAGGGCGGTTGCGTGCGCAATGCCACCACGGGCTCGGCCAGCACCCGGCCGGCGGCGTCGATCAGCGCGACGCTCTCACTGGCCCGCGGCGCCGCTCCATCCAGCAGGCGCTCGAGCGCCTCGGCGACAGGAACCAGCGCCATCAAGCGCCTTCCCCGCGCCCGGCCGCCTTGTAATCGCCAGACTTGCCGCCGGTCTTCTCGACCAGCCTGATGCCGGAGATCACCATGGCGCGGTCGGCGGCCTTGGCCATGTCGTAAATGGTGAGGCAGGCGACGGAGGCCGCCGTCAGCGCCTCCATCTCGACGCCTGTCTTGCCGGTGACGCGGGCGAGCGCCGTGACCTTGAGGCCAGGCAGGGACGTGTCCGGCTCGATGTCCACCGAAACCTTGGTCAGGAGCAGCGGATGGCAGAGCGGGATCAGTTCATGCGCGCGTTTCGCCGCCATGATGCCGGCAATGCGCGCGGTGCCAAGCACGTCGCCCTTCTTGGCATCGCCGGCAAGGATCATCTCCAGCGTTTCGGCGCGCATCGAGACAAAACCCTCGGCGATCGCGGTGCGCACCGTCTCGGCCTTGTCGCCGACGTCGACCATGTTGGCTTCGCCCGAAGCGCCAAGGTGGGTGAGGGAGGTCGCCATGGTCAGAGCGCCTCGGCTGGCGCCTTGCCCGTGAGCAGAAGCTGCGTTGCGGCGGCCACATCGGCTTGCCGCATCAGGCTCTCGCCGACCAGGAAAGTGCCGATCTTGCACTTCTCCAGCCTGCGGCAGTCCTGATGCGTGAAGATGCCGCTTTCGCTGACCAGCAGCCGGTCGGCCGGCACCATCGCCGCCAGCCGCTCCGAAACGTCCAGGCTGGTCTCGAATGTCCTTAGGTCGCGGTTGTTGATGCCGATTAGCCGCGAGGAGAGCCGGAGCGCCCGCTCCATCTCGGCCTCGTCATGCACTTCGACCAGCGCATCCATGCCGAGTTCGAAGGCCGCAGACTCGAGCTCGCGAGCCATCGCGTCGTCGACGCTCGCCATGATGATTAGGATGGCGTCGGCACCCCAGGCGCGGGCCTCGAACACCTGATAGGCGTCGAACAGGAAATCCTTGCGAAGCGCGGGCAGGACAACGGCGGCGCGGGCGGCGGCGAGGAATTCCGGCGCACCCTGGAAGGACGGCTCGTCGGTCAGCACCGACAGACAGGCGGCGCCACCTTTCGCGTAGGCCCTGGCCAGCGCCGGCGGATCAAAATCGGCGCGGATCAGCCCCTTGGACGGGCTCGCCTTCTTGATCTCGGCGATCAGCCCGAAGCTGCCGGCCGCGCGCCTGGCTTCGAGCGCGGCAAGAAAACCGCGCGGCGCCTCGGCGCCATCTGCCCGCGCCTTGATCTCGGCCAGCGGCACGCGCCGCTTCGCCGCCGCGATCTCCTCGCGCTTGTAGGCTTCGATCTTGCGCAGGATGTCGGACAAGGCTCTACCCGTTCGAAATTTCGACCAGCCGGCCGAGCACCTGGAGCGCCCGGCCACTGTCGATCGCTTGCGCAGCGCTCGCCATGCCGTCGGCCAGCGTTGTTGCCTTGCCGGCCACCACCAGGCCGGCACCGGCATTCATCAGCACGGTGTCGCGATAGGCGCCCGCGGCACCTCCCAGCATATCGCGCAGCGCCTTGGCATTGTAGGCCGCGTCGCCGCCGCGCAACTCGTCCTTGGTATGGCGCTTCAGGCCGACCGCCTCGGGGGTGAGCGCGAAGGTGCGGATCTCGCCGCCGGCAAGTTCCGCCACCTGCGTCTCGCCGGTGGTGGTGATCTCGTCATAGCCGTCGCCGTGAACGACCCAGGCGTGCTCGGTGCCCAGCGCCTTCAACGCCTCGGCAACCGGCATGATCCATTCCGGCAGGAACACGCCGACCATCTGCCTGCTGACGCCGGCCGGATTGGACAACGGTCCGAGCAAGTTGAAGATGGTGCGCGTGCCAAGCTCGCCCCGGATCGGGCCGACATGCTTCATCGCCGGATGATGCGCCGGCGCGAACATGAAGCCGACGCCGGCTTCATGGATGCAGCGGCCAATCGTCTCCGGTCCGATATCGATCTTGACGCCGAGCGCGGTGAGCACGTCGGCGGCGCCCGTCAGCGAGGACAGGCCGCGATTGCCGTGCTTGGCCACGGGCACGCCGCTTGCCGCAATGACGAAGGCGGAACCCGTCGAGATATTGACGCTGTGCGAATTGTCGCCGCCGGTGCCGACGATGTCGATGGCACCGTGCGGAGCCTCGACGCGCAGCATCTTGGCGCGCATGGTGGCGACGGCGCCGGAAATCTCACTCACCGCCTCGCCGCGCACGCGCAGCGCCATCAGGAAGCCGCCGATCTGGCCGGGCGTCGCGTCGCCAGACATGATGATTTCGAACGCCTCGCGCGCTTCCTCGAACGAGAGAGGGGTGCCTGCCGCCACCTTGGCGATATGGCTCTTCAGCGCGCTCATCGGGCCTGCGCCTGGGTAACGGCGGTCTGGTCGATGCGGACGTCGTATTGCGTTTGCAACTGCGCCACCAACTGGTCGAGCAGGTCGTCCGACATGCCGGCAGTGAACGATTTCTGCGCGTCGTCAGGCACGGAGCTGGCATCGGCGCCGGCCGGCTCGAAGACTTCAGCCACCTTGTAGAGGATCTGTCCGTCGCCGGTGGGCGAGGGGATCAGCCCGGTGCCGCCTTCGCCGACACCGAACATCTCGGCGGCGCCTTCCTTGCCGAAATCGGCGTCATCGGCTTCGCGCTTCAGGCCGCGCTTGGTCTGCTTCTCGAGCTTGAGTTCGCCAGCGATCACATCGAGCGTGGCCCCGGCCTTGAGCCGCTTCTCGAGCTCGTCCGCCTTGGCGGCAAGCCGCTTTTCCGTTTCCGCCGCCGTCCAGTCGGCCACCACCTTCTGGCGGACTTCATCCAGCGTGCGGTCGCGCGCCGGCGTGATCGATCCGACTTCGTAGAAGACGAAGCCGTTGTCGGCGGTGGTCAGGCCCTCATTCTCGGTGCCGGGCTCTGCGACGAACACCGCCTTGATGAGATCCGCCGACTCCGGCAGGTCCTTGACGATGGTGTCGTCTGGCCGCTGGCCGGTGCGGTCGATCGCGTCGACGGTGACGACCTTGAGCTTCAGCTTGGCGGCGGCGTCGGCAAGCGAACTGCCGGAAGCGCGCGTGTCTTCGTAGCTGTCGTGCACGTCGAGCAGGATGCGGCTGGCCTCGCCGAGCGCCAGGTCCTTGCGGATCTGGTCGGACACCTCGGCCAGGGGCTTCACCACCTCCGGCTTGATCTCGGTGACGCGCAGGAGCACCGGGCCGAAGGCGCCCTGGACGACGGGGCTGACCTCGTTGGCGGCGAGCTTGAAGGCCGCGTCGGCCACCGCCTTGTCGGCGATCTTGTCCTTGGCGAGCGTGCCAAGCAGCGTGTCGGCCTGGGTTTTGCCCTCGGCGGTGACGAGCTTGTCGAAAGTCGCGCCCGCTTTCAGCGAATCGAACGCGGCCTTGGCCGCGTCCGGCGTCTTAAACACCAGCTGCTCGATGGTGCGCATCTCGGGCGTCGTGTAGCGCCCCTTGTTCTTGTTGTAGTCGTCGCTGATCTGCGGATCGGTCACCGCGGTCGGGTCCATGATGTCCTGCGGTTCGAGCCTGACATAGGAGAACTTGCGGTATTCGGGCGCCGCATATGCCTTCTTGTTGGCGTCGAAATAGGTCTGGAGCACGCTGTCAGACGGCGCCTCGATCGGCTCGACCAGCGTCTTCGGCAAGGTCAGATAGTCGATGGTGCGATCCTCGCCGCGGTAGAGCGCGACCGCCTTGAGGAAGGTCTGCGGAGGCTTGAGGCCGTCCGAAACCGCCTCGACGATCTGCTGGCGCACCGCAACCTGGGCGCGATTCTTCAGATAGTCCTCGGGCCGCATGCCGATCTGGCGCAGCAGGTATTCGAACGTCCTGCGGTCGAACTGGCCGCTTGGCCCCTTGAAGGCCGGATCCTCGCGCGTGAGTTCGGCGAGCCGGTCCTTGGACAGACCAAGTCCGAGCTTGCGGGCCTGCTCGTCGAGCACCGCGCCCGAAACGAGCTGCGCCAGCACCTGGTTGTCGATGCCGAGGGCCTGCGCCTGCTCGCGCGTGATGCGCTGGCCGAACTGCTGCGACATGACGCTGATCTGGCGGTCGTAGGCGAGGCGGTATTCGTTGATCGAAACCGCCGTGCCGCCGGCTGTGATCACGGAATGATGGCCGCCCAAAGTTCCCGATAGA
>NZ_RZOT01000402.1:0-5653 GCF_003999085.1 Mesorhizobium sp. M4A.F.Ca.ET.090.04.2.1 | reverse complement strand
GTAGCGGCCGTCCGGAGTCCTTCGGCCGGAACCACCCGCCCGCCTCGCGTCCCTCCCAAGACAATCGCAGACTACGATCCTTGCCGTCGGGTAGTGTCTCAGTTTGAAATTCAGAGCTTGTATTCGAATTCCCATAGCCCGACCCGCGAAAGCTCACAGGCTATCTCATTCCAGCTATTGCCCTTAGCCGAAGCGCATCGAGCGATGAGAAATTTTTCCAGTTGAAGGTGATCGAACGTCCGCATGAAAATTACGCCTTCACCAGAAAAGGCCGCTTCTGTGTGGGCCGAAGAAACCATGCCGGCGAACACACCGTGGCCGTGAAAGCATCTGAGCCTTCTTTACCCTCTTCTCCCGCATAGAAATCAATGGTGAGCGAAAAATCAGTTGGATCAGACGGACGCCATGTAGAGAGATCGAACGCGAGCTTATCGGCGTCCACAATCCTATGACCCTTATACTCCGCTTTCATGAAACTCGCTTTCCTGCTTCTTATAGGGACCGCGCTTGCCCGGCTTCGGCGCAACGGCGTCCATCTTCTCGCAAAGGTCTTCCATCGACCAGAGCGTCTGTAGATCGCGACCATGTGGACATGGTTGTCAAACTTCTTTGAGAAGGCATTGGTAAGGCGTGAAGCGACGGTTCGCCATGCGCATCGTGAGATTGGCGCGTTCGATATGCGATGTGCCGGGTTGCCTTCAACGCGCGTCTTGACGGCACCAGTGCAGACGACGGGGCTATAGCGGCTCTCTGGCGACTTGTTGCTTTCCGGCTCGCCAGGTGCCCATCGGTCGTGAGCTGGACGCGGTTGGCAAGGCGGTCTTTCACGTCATCCATGAAGGCCAGCGATATTCGCCGTCACGGCCGCCGACCAGCCATGACACGATGAGGTTGCTATCGCTGTCCAAAGCGGTCCAGGTCCATACGTCGCCAGCGCCTTCGACCGGCTGCTTCATGGTCGAAACGTTCTTGGCTTTCGCGGCGACAAACGACCAGATTTCATCACATTGAATACGCTTGGAGGTGACGTTGCGAACTTCGCGGTCGTGCAGATCGGCGCAGAACTTGCCGACATCGACTGTTGATCGACACATCGGCAACGCGCGAGATCGACCGCATCGAACTACCCCCGTAGGCGGTTCCGCCTATGGGAGCAAACGCCGCGGGGCGCTATCGCCTAGCGATCAAATTCAAACTGAGACACTACCTGCCGTCGGCTTCCCTTGATCTCGATCAAGCACCTGCCTGTCCGGCTGGACGGCTTACCGCCCTGCCCTATAATTTAGGCGGATTGCACATTCGGCCGGAGAGAACACATGAGCCTGGGCAAGCGGAAACTCGGCAGCCAGGGGCTCGAAGTCTCGGCAATCGGCCTCGGCTGCATGGGCATGAGCCAGTCCTACGGCCCGGCCGACGAGGCGGAATCGATCGCCACGCTGCACCGGGCGATCGAGCTCGGCTGCACCTTCCTCGACACGGCCGAAGTCTACGGGCCGTTCGTCAACGAGGAACTGCTCGGCCGCGCGCTGAAGGGGCGGCGCGACCAGGTGACCATCGCGACGAAATTCGGCTTCGTCATCAAGGACGGCAGGCAGGACGGCACTGGCCGCGACAGCCGGCCCGAGCACATCCGCGAGGTGGTGGAGGCATCGCTGAAGCGGCTCGACACCGACCGTATCGATCTCCTCTACCAGCACCGCGTCGATCCTGCCGTGCCGATGGAGGATGTCGCCGGCACGGTCGGCGAGCTGGTGGCCGCGGGCAAGGTGCGCTTCCTCGGCCTGTCGGAGGCCGGCCTCGCCAACATCCGCCGCGCCCATGCCGTGCATCCGGTGTCGGCGCTGCAGAGCGAATACTCGCTGTGGGAGCGCAATCTCGAGCCCGAGATCATCCCGCTGCTTAAGGAGCTCGCCATCGGCCTGGTGCCTTTCGCGCCGCTCGGGCGCGGCTTCCTCGCCGGCGACGTCAAGCGCGCGGAGGACTACCCGGAAGGCGATTTCCGGCGCGGCGACCCGCGCTACCAGGGCGAGAATTTCGACGCCAATGTCGCGGCGGCGAGCGCGGTGCGCGACGTGGCCGCCGCCAGGGGCGTGAAGCCCGGCCAGATCGCGATCGCCTGGCTGCTCGCCAAAGGCCCGGAATTCGGCATCGACATCGTGCCGATCCCCGGCACCAAGCGCCGGACATACCTGGAGGAGAATGTCGCCGCCGCCGACATCGGGCTTGACGCCACCGAGATGCTGCTGCTCGACATGGCGCTGACACCCGACAGGATTTCGGGGCCGCGCTACAACGAGCGGACGATGTCGATGGTGGATCGGTAGGCCTGTTTCACGCCGAGCTGCGCAGCATCAGCTCGGCGTTGAGCAGGATGCGGGCGTCACCGCGCTTGGCCGAGGACTTTTCGTCCAGCCGCTCGAGCAGCAACTCGATCGCCAGGCGGCCGATCTCGTTGTAGTTCTGCGCCACCGTCGTGATCGGCGGGCAGGCGTAGCGCGACAGCGGATGGTCGTCGTGCCCGGCGACCCTCAGATCGCAATCGGCGCCATGTCCCACCTTGAGGCCGAGCTGAAAGGCGGCGCCGAGCACGCCGAAGGCGACGCGGTCGTTGGCGCACAGCACGGTCCTGGTCGGAAAGCCGCCGGCCTTCAGGATGCGCGTCGCCTCGTCAAAGCCGAACTTCTCGAAATCCCAGGAGCGCGCGTCCTCGACCGGCACGATGCGCGGCGTCATCTTGAACTGCTGCATGGCCTCGACATAGGCCTCCTGCCTGGCCGAAGCGTTGTTGTTGACCAGCGGCATGGCGAAGTAGCAGGGCGGCTCGCCGGAGCGGCAGAGATAGTCGACGATCAGCCTGAAACTCTGCCGGTTGTCGGTGCCGACGAAGGAGGAGGTCTCGTCCAGCGGCGAGTCGACATAGATCAGCGGGATCGAGGCGCCGAGCTCAGCGAGGATCCGGTGGTGCGAGCGCACGCCGAGCGGCGCGATGATGGCGCCCGCGATGTTCATCGAGCGGAACGTCTGGATCGCCTGGTCCTCCATCTCGGCGCGCCCGTCGGAGGACAGCACGAAAGCCAGGAAGCCGGCCTCGTTGGCGATCAATTCGATGCGGCGCGTCAGCGCCATGTAGAACGGGTCCGTCGAATTCGGGATGATGACGCCGAGGATGTTGCTGCGGCGCCGATTGAGGTTGACCGCGAACATGCTCGGCCGGAAATCGGATTTCTTCAGCGCCGCCTCGATGGCGCTGCGCGTGTTCTTCCGCACCGAATTGGGATCGTTGAAATATTTGGAGACAGTCGTGCGAGACAAGCCGACGAAGTCAGAGAAATCCTCCATCGTCCTGATCGTCTTTGCCATTCACAGGCCCCTGTTCGACCCTTCCCGTCACTCTCTACGTGAGTCACCATCTTGCGCAAAGCTGCAACGCTTCGACCGTGCCAGGCGAGTTTCCGGGTCGATGGGAGTGCCGCGCGTTTTCACTCATATATCCGCCGAAAACTGCACCTTCATCGTCGCCGGATCGCCACCGCTCTTGGCGAAGAAGGGCAAAAGTTCCGCAAGCGGCAACCGGTGGCTCACCAACCGTGCCATGGTGCCGTCGTCGCGCCTCAGAATGTCGAGCGCTTGCGGGATGTTGCGGTTCAACGAATGCGAACCGGCCAGCCTGATCTGGCGGCGGAAGATCTCGAACGGCGCGACCGAGATCCTGGCGTCGGGCGCGCAGATGCCGAAGACGAGCGCAGTGCCGCCATCGGCTGTGAAGCCGATCATGCCTTCGACCACCCTGGCAACGCCGGTGGCGTCGGCAACGAAATCGAAGCCTTTCGTCCTTGCCACCAGCGCCTGCGATCCGGACAGCAGCGGCACCAGCCCGAGCGCCTCGGCGAAGGCAAGCCGCTGCTCGCTGATGTCGGCAACCGCGACGCTCGCCACCCCCCTCGCCTTCAGCGACAGCGCAAGCAGCAGGCCGATCGGGCCGGCGCCGAAGACCAGCGCGGTGCCGGGCACGCGTGCGCCTGGCTCGATGCCGGCCGCGCTGAGACCGTTCAGCACGCAGGCGAGCGGCTCGGCGAGCGCGGCGGTAGCGAAAGCGAGATCGCCGATGTCATGCAGATGATCGACGCCGACGAGGCTGAATTCGGCGAAGCCGCCGTTGGCGGTCACGCCGTAGGCTTTGAGCGAGGCGCACAGATTGGTGAGGCCCTTGCGGCAGGCGGCGCAGTGTCCGCAGGCAATGTTGGGATCGATGGCGACGCGGTCGCCGGGCTTCACGGTCGTCACGTCGGCAGCGACAGCCTCGACCGTGCCGGCATATTCATGGCCGGGAACCAGCGGGAACGCGCCTTCGCCATAGCGGCCTTGCAGGACCTCGATGTCGGTGTGGCAGAGCCCGGCGGCGCGGACCCTGACCAGAGCGTGCCCCGGTGCGATCTCCGGCATGTCCAGCTCCGCCATGCCGGCAACGCCCGCGGCGGCAAATCGGATGGCTTTCATGTCATTCTCCGTGCGGGCAACGCCTCAGCTCATCCAGTTGCCGCCGTCGACATTGTAGGTCTGGGCGAGGATGTAATCACTGTCGGACGAGGCGAGGAAGACGGCGAGCCCGGCAATGTCCTCCGGCCGCGCGAAGCGCCCGATCGGCACGGACTTCGCCACCGCCGCCTTCTTCTCGCCAGGCTTCAGGCCCTCCCAGCGGGCGAAATGGGCGTCGACGACGTCCCAATGCTCGCCGTCGACGACGCCGGGCGCGATCGCGTTGACGTTGATGCCGTGCTTGACCAGCGCCAGTGCTGCCGACTGCGTGGCCGAGATGATCGCCGCCTTGGAGGCGCAATAGAGCGTCACCAGCGCCTCGCCGCGGCGGCCGGCCTGGCTCGCCATGTTGATGATCTTGCCGCCACGGCCGCGCGCGATCATCAGATTGGCCACCGCCTTCATCATGAACAGCGGCCCCTTGAGGTTGATGCCGAAGACCTTCTGGTAGCTCGCCTCGGTGATGTCGGTGATCGGCGCCATGTCAAAGATGGCGGCGTTGTTGACGAGGATGTCGATGCCGCCGAACTCGCGGTCGACCTCGGCGGCAACGCTCTCGATCGCGGCGAGATCGCTGACGTCGAGCTTCTTCGCGCTGGCCGCCGGACCGGTCGCGGCAGCCGCCTGCGTCGCGCGTTCGAAGTCGATGTCGGCGATCACCACTTTTGCGCCCTCGCGGGCATAGGCCTGAGCGAAGCCGAGGCCGATGCCGCGCGCGCCGCCGGTGATGAGGGCAGTCCTGTTGTTCAGTTTCATGTCCAACTTTCCAAAATTCGACAACGATTTCCGGGCGGCCGCGAAAGCTTGCCTGTCAGCCGGCGCGGAACGCACGGACCCGCTTTGCCCTTGCGGGATCCGTGCATCCTCCGGGCCCGCTGCAACGGGAGGTCTGGGCAGGCCGGATCGCCAGGGGCGGCACGCTTTGCGCCCCTGGCTTGTTAGGGTGCTATTTGATGTAGCCCGCTTCCGTCATGGTGCGCTCCACCTCGGCCTGGACGCCATTCAGCGCATCGTCGACCGACTGCTCGCCGGTGACCGCGGCGGCAACGGCCTGGCCGACCTGCGTGCCAATGCCCTGGAATTCAGGGATGGCGACGAACTGGATGCCGGTATAGGG
>NZ_RZOT01000401.1:0-5676 GCF_003999085.1 Mesorhizobium sp. M4A.F.Ca.ET.090.04.2.1 | reverse complement strand
TGTCGCACATGAGCTCGCGGCCGCCGGCATCGCGGTCCGGCGACTGCGGACGAAGGCGGCGCGCTCGGCGTTCGGCCGGGCATCGCTCGCCGCCTACGAGGCCAAGATTCCGGCGCTGAGGGCGGAGGTCGAAGCGGCCTCCCTGGTGTTGAACACGCCCGTAGGCCGGCAGATTGCGCAGGGATCGGAGAAATTGCTGCCGCTCGATGAGGTCGAGACGCTGCTGGCGTCCGGCGCGTTCGTTATCGATGCCTGCCGCAATGTCGTGCGTGAAGCCGATAAGGTTGTCTCGCTGGCCAGCCGGCCGGTGCTGTTTGTCCTGGCGCGCACGCTCGCCGAGGCCTGGCCGGGGGATGCCTCGCGCGAGACGCTGCTCAGGCGCGCTTTTCGGGCAAGGCATGCCGATGAGTCGCATCGCGCGAGGCTGCGGGTCGAGATGGGCCGGCTGCGCGCCGAACTCGGCGCGCTGGCCGAAATCAACGCGACGGCCGCCGGCTTTGCGCTGACGCCGCTTGGCGCCGGCGAGGTGGTCGTGCTGGCGCCGCCGGTCGAGGAACAGCATGGCGCGGTGCTGGCCTTCCTCGCCGACGGCGAGTCCTGGTCGAGCTCGGCGCTGGCGATCGCGCTTGGCGCCAGCGCTCGCACCGTGCAGCGGGCGCTGGAGGAGCTTTCGGCCGAGAGAAAGGTTCAGGCCATCGGCCGTGGCCGGGCGCGCCGCTGGATGATGCCGCCGGTGACCGGATTCCCGACTGTCTTGTTACTCCCGGGCCCGCTGCCGAGCGACTAAGCATGCTGGCGAAAGTTTCGGGAAAGAGACATGCCCAGGAACTAAGTGCCAGGTGTATTGTCCAGATCGATGGAGACCGCGATGAAACGAGCGACTGCCGAAATCCTGCGTGAGTACGGACCCTTTCCGGGGGTGAAGACCGTGGCTGGCGTGACCTTCGACGGCGAGAAAGTCTGGTTTGCCTCGGGCGACAAGCTCAATGCGCTCGATCCTGGGTCAGGAGCGACACTGCGCTCGATCGATGTCGCAGCCGATGCCGGAACCGCCTTCGACGGCAAGCATCTTTACCAGATCGCCGAAGAGCGCATCCAGAAGATCGATCCGCAGACCGGCGACGTCATCGCCACGATCCCGGCTCCCGGCAATGGCGGCGACTCCGGCCTGACCTGGGCCGAGGGCTCGCTTTGGGTTGGTGAATACCGCGCCCGCAAGATCCATCAGATCGATCCCGAAACCGGCACGGTGATCCGCACCATCGAGTCCAAGCGCGTCGTCACCGGGGTCACCTGGGTCGACGGCGAGCTCTGGCACGGTACCTGGGAAGGCGACGAGAGCGATCTGAGGCGCATCGATCCTGGTACCGGCGAGGTGCTTCAGACGCTGGACATGCCGGCGGGAATGGGTGTGTCCGGGCTGGAATCCGATGGCGGAGGCTGCTTCTTCTGCGGCGGCGGCAACAGCGGCAAGGTGAGGGCGGTGCGCCGGCCCGGCTATGCCCCCACGGTGGCGAACAAATAGAAGCCGGGGCCGGGCGCGTTCTGAACTTCGTGATCGAGGCGCCTGCCGGGCGCCCCCATCTCGCGCGTTCACGAGGAGGCGGCCCGCAACATCGCCGGCGAGCTCTGGTAGACCGTGCGTCTGGTCTCAGTCCTTGGCGCGCTCGACGTAGGAGCCGTCGGCGGTCATCACCACCACGCGCGTGCCGGCGGAAATGTGCGGCGGCACCGCCGTGCGCACGCCGTTGGAAAGCATGGCCGGCTTGTAGGACGAGGACGCCGTCTGGCCCTTGGTGACCGGTTCGGTTTCGACCACCTCGAACACGGCGCGCTGCGGCAGCACCAGCGAAATCGGCACGCCGTTGAACTGCGCCAGCTGCACCGCCATGCCTTCCTGCAGATAGGGGGCCATGTCGCCGACCACGCCTTCCGGCGCCACGACCTGGTCGTAGCTTTCCGGGTTCATGAAATGGAAGCCTTCGCCGTCGGAGTAGAGGAAAGTGTGCTCGCGCTCCTCGACATAGGCGCGCTCCACCATCTCTGTCGTGCGATAGCGCTCCGAAACCTTCACGCCGTCGCCGATGCGGCGCATGTCGAGTTGCGTCACCGGCGTGCCCTTGCCAGGGTGGATGTTTTCGGCAAAGAGGATGACATAGAGCTTGCCGTCCTTATCGACGACGTTGCCTTTGCGTAAGGAGCTGGCGATGACCTTGACCACGGTGTTCAATCCCAATCGAGTTTTTCGGCCTGCGAGCGCTGATTGCCAAAAATCGGCTACGGCGGCCACCGCGTGCGCCCTAGCGCATCTTGCGCCGAACCGCCAGCCTTCTCGGCGATTTTCCTGCCGATGACCAGCGAAGCTTCCCCCTGGTGGACGCCCGACGTCCATGCCGACCGCCGGCCGCGGCTGCTGGCGCGCAACGCCATTGCCACCGCCTTGCGCGGCTGGTTCGCCAGTCGCGATTTCATCGAGGTCACGACATCGGCGCTCCAGGTCTCGCCCGGCAACGAGGCGCATCTGGCGGCCTTCGCCACCGAGGCGATCGGGACGGATGGCGCGCGCCAGCCGCTCTATCTCCACACCTCGCCGGAATTCGCCTGCAAGAAGCTGCTTGCCGCCGGCGAGCGGCGCATCTTCAGTTTGGGCGCGGTGTGGCGCAACCGCGAGCGCGGGCCCTTGCACCATCCGGAATTCACCATGCTCGAATGGTATCGCGTCGGCGAGACCTATGAGAGCCTGATGGCGGACTGCGCCGAATTCCTGGCTCTCGCGGCGGAGAAGGCCGGCGCGAAAACCTTTCGCTTCCGCGGCCGCGAGGCCGACCCTTTCGCCGAGCCGGAGCGGCTAAGTGTCGCCGAAGCCTTTTCGCGCCATGCCGGCATCGATCTTCTCGCGACCGTCTCCGCCGACGGCGGCACCGATCGCGCGGCGCTGCACGATGCCCTCGTCCGTGCCGGCCTGCGCACTGCGCGCGACGACCACTGGGCCGACCTGTTCAGCCGGGTGATGGTCGAGAAGGTCGAACCGGCGCTGGGGCAGGGGCGGGCCACCATCCTGTACGGCTACCCGGTCTCGGAAGCCGCGCTCGCCCGGCCGAGCGCGGAGGATCCGCGCGTTGCCGAGCGTTTCGAACTCTATTGCTGCGGCGTCGAGCTCGCCAACGCCTTCGGCGAGCTCACCGATCCAACCGAGCAGCGCCGCCGCTTCACCGCCGAAATGGACGAGAAGGAGCGCATCTATGGCGAGCGCTACCCGATCGACGAGGACTTTCTCGCGGCTCTGGCCACCATGCCGCAGGCCAGCGGCTCGGCACTCGGCTTCGACCGGCTGGTGATGCTGGCGACGGGCGCGGCGCGGATCGACGACGTGATCTGGACGCCGGTGGCCGACGCGTGAAGACCTCAGCCGCCGGCCTCGCCGGTCCTGAAGAACCTATGCCGCTGCGCCCGGCCGTTTCTGACCGCGCCGCGCCAAAAGATTGGCCACCACCAGAAGCACGATTGACAGCGCCATCATCAGCGTCGCGGCGGCGGTGATCGCCGGGCTGAGCTTTTCGCGAAGGCCGATGAACATTTCGAGCGGCATGGTGCGCTGGCCGGCACTGGCCAAGAACTGCACGACCACGACCTCGTCGAAGGACGTGACGAAGGCGAAGGCCGCGCCAGAGAGCACGCCGGGCAGGATCAGCGGCAGCATCACCCGAAAGAACGCGGTCAGCGGTTTCGCCCCGGAGATCGCGGCGGCACGCATCAAATTGCGGTCGAAGCCGGTGAGGCTCGCCGCCACCGTCACGACGACAAACGGACTGGCTAGAGCGGTATGCGCCAGGATGATGCCGGCGTAGGTGCTGGCCAGGCCGATGCGCGCATAGAACAGATACGAGCCGACGGCGGTGATCACCACCGGCACTATGAGCGGCGACAGAAGCAGCGGCATGACGATGCGTCGGCCTGGGAATTTCTCGTCGGAAAGCGCGATCGCCGTCAGCGTGCCAAGCGTCGTTGCGATCAGCGTGGTGCCGAAGGCAACGATCAGGCTGTTGCCGATCGCCGACTGCCAGCGCTGGGTGCCGAGCACCATCTCGTACCAGCGCGTCGAGAGGCCCTCCAGCGGGAAGATGAAGAAGGCACCGCTGTTGAAGGAGAGCGGAACCGGAATGAGGATCGGGACCAGCAGGAAAAGGATGACCAGCGCGCACCAGATCCAGAGCAGCGCGATGCGGATGCGTTCGCCAAGGGTTGGGAAGGGAGACAACAGCATGGCTACACCAGCTTCAGGCGGTCGAGGCCGAGGATGCGAGCAAAGATGCCGAACAGCGCCAACGTGAAGACGAGCAGGATGAAGCTCAAGGCCGCCGCCATCTCCCAGTTCAGTTCGACATTGACGTAGTTGGCGATGAAGTTGCTGATCAGCTGGTCGCTGGCGCCACCGATCAGTGCCGGCGTTATGTAGTAACCCAGGCACAGGATGAAGGTGAGCAGGCATCCGGCCATCACGCCGGGAAACACCTGCGGAAGGTAGACGCGCCGGAAGGCGGTGAGGGGTTTGGCTCCAAGCGAATAGGCCGCCTTCATCTGCGACGGCTGGATGGTGCGCATGACGCTGTAGATCGGCAGCAGCGTGAACGGCAGCTGGATATGCGTCATGGCAATGATCAGCCCGATGCGGCTGTACATCAGGTCGAGCCGGTCGCTGGCTATGCCGATGAAGAGCAGGAAGTCGTTGACCAGGCCGAATTTCTGCAAAAGCACCGTCCACGCGGCGGTGCGCACCAGGATCGAGGTCCAGAACGGCAGGAGCACGGCGACGATCAGCACGGCGGCCAGGCCTTTCGGGACGCTGGCGATGAGGTAGGCGAGGGGAAACCCGAGCAGCAGCGTGGCGAGCGTGACCGCCGCGGCAACAAGGAAGGTGCGCACGAACACCTGCAGGAAGATCGCCTGCTCCGGCGGCACCCGCTCGATGCCGCCATCGGCATTCCAGCGCATGTCGAGCGCGCTCAGCAGATAGAACGAGGTGAGGCTGTGAGTGCCATTCCGGATTGCCGGCCAGGTCGACGGCGCCGACCAGAACGGCACCGATTTCATGGCCTCGAGCGCGGCCTGACCGTCGGCGTTTTCGAGCTTGCGCACCGTCTTCAGCACTTGGCTGCGCGCGCCGGGCAGGCGGGCGTTCAGGCTCTTGGCCAGCTCATAGGCCGTGCCCTTGACCTGGTTGTCCTTCAGGTCGGCGGCCAGCGCCGCGAAGGCATCGTCCACCGGCAGGCCCTGGCCGTTCCAGCCGGCCAGGGCCACGGTCGTTTTGGGCAAAGCATCTGCGATTGTCGGATCATAGACGGCGCGCGACAGCAGCAGCACGATAGGTATGCCGAAGCTCAACGCCAGGAGAATGAGCAGCGGCGCCGCCAACAGCAGCGAGCGCAGCCGGTCGCCGAATTCGGCGCGCCGGAGCGCCGCCGACACGGATTTGAGGTCCGCGTCGGCGGCTGGCCGGCCGCGGGCCAGCGCGGGCCGGTCGACTTCGCTGGGCTGGAGCGCCGACATGCCCGTTCCTACTGCGCAAGCCAGGCGTTGAAGCGCTTGACCAGATCCTCGCCGTAGTCGCCCCAGAACTCGGTGTCGGCGACCAGATAGGCGCCGCCCAGATGGTCCGGCGCGTTGGGCAGTTTCGGC
>NZ_RZOT01000400.1:0-5686 GCF_003999085.1 Mesorhizobium sp. M4A.F.Ca.ET.090.04.2.1 | reverse complement strand
GGCCATTGCGCTGCTCGAGGCGCGGGGCTTCACACCAGACCATTTCCGCACCTTCCACCCGGGCGGACAGCTCGGCGCCAATCTTACGCAGCTGCGCGAGATCATGCATGTCGGCGAGCGTCTGCCGCTGGTGCCGTCGGGCACCGGCATGAGCGAGGCGATCGTCGAACTCTCGCGCAAGGGCTTCGGCTGCGTGGCGATCACCGGCACCGATGGTGCGCTGATCGGCATCATCACCGACGGCGATATCCGCCGTCATATCGCCAACGACCTTCTGGCAATGAGCGTCGATCAGGTGATGACCAAGAAACCGAAGACGGCGACGCCGGACACGCTGGTGGCGACTGCCCTGCAGACAATCAACGCCTCCGCTATCACAAGCCTGATGGTGGTGGAGGGCGGACGCCCCGTCGGGCTCGTCCACCTGCATGATCTGCTGCGTATCGGCGCGGCTTAGGGGTATGTCGATATACAGGCGATGAGCACCGGAAGCGCAGGACGTCCGCGTCGCAGGCCGGCTTTCGAGTACGCTCCGCTCCGGTTCTCCGAAGTTGGCGTTCCCGACTCGGCCTGACCTGAATCTCAACACGCCCTGACCAGGGTCTCGCCTCAGATCGCCTCGACGGTCAGTTCCAGATCGGTATCGGCCGCGCCGGTGACGCGCACTTGCGTGCCGACCGGTAGATCCGGGCCGGAGACGCGCCACAGGGTGTCGCCCAGCCGGATGCGGCCGCGGCCGTTCTTGATCGGCTCGGCCAGCGTCGCGGTGCGGCCGACCATCTGCGCGCCGCGGCGGTTGAGCAGCGGCTGATCGGCGTCGTCATGACGACCGCCGACCAGTTTCTTGCCGACGAAGGCCGAGATCAGCGACAGGACCAGGAAGACCAGAACCTGGAGCTGCCAGGTCCAGAAGGCGGCGTCCCAGATGAGCAGCGACACCGCGCCGACGATCAGGGCGGCGATGCCGATCCACAGCATGAAGACGCCGGGCGCGACGACTTCCATCACCAGCAGCACGAAGCCCAGGACCATCCAGTTCCAAGGGCCGAGTTCGGAAATGATGCGATCAATCATGTGCGCTCTCCCAGAGCGGAGACATCAAATCGTGGAGACCATCAATTGTCGCCGGGGCGCACGACCGGCGGCCGCGAGCCTCGCTGCGTACCGGACGGGCCGTCTGCCTTGAAGACTTCCCTGGCGATCTCGCCGATGCCGCCCAGCGTGCCGATCAGCGACGACGCCTCCAGCGGCATCAGCACGATCTTGCTGTTCGAGGCCGAACCGATCCTGGTCAAGGCCTCAGTGTATTTCTGGGCGACAAAGTAGTTGAGCGCCTGCACGTCGCCCTTGGAGATGGCTTCGGACACGACCTGGGTCGCCTTGGCTTCGGCCTCGGCCGAACGCTCGCGCGCCTCGGCATCGCGGAAGGCTGCTTCCTTGCGGCCCTCCGCCTCGAGGATCTGCGACTGCTTGAGGCCCTCGGCGGCCAGGATCTGGGCGCGCTTGTCGCGCTCGGCCATCATCTGGCGGCCCATCGATTCAACCAGGTTGGCTGGCGGGTTGATGTCCTTGATCTCGACACGGGTGATCTTGATGCCCCAGGGATGCGCCGCCTCGTCGACGACGCGCAGCAGGCGCTCGTTGATGGCGTCGCGGTTGGACAGCAATTCGTCGAGGTCCATCGAGCCCATGACGGTGCGGATGTTGGTCATCGTCAGGTTGAGGATGGCGTTCTGCAGCCCGGCGACCTGATAGGCCGCCTGCGGGGCGTTGAGGACCTGGTAGAAGGCGACGCCGTCGACGCCGACGATGGCGTTGTCGCGGGTGATGATCTCCTGCGTGGGGACATCAAGCACCTGCTCCATCATGTTCATCTTGGCACCGATGCGCTCGAAGATGGGGTTGATGATGTTGAGACCCGGCGTCAGTGTCTTGGTGTAACGGCCGAAACGCTCCACCGTGTAGTTGTAACCCTGCGGCACCGTCCTGATGCCTTTGAAAAGAAGGATGATGACCAGGAAGACAAGAACAATGATGGCAATATCGAAACCGCTGAAGCCCATTTCGTTTTCTCCCTCAATAGGCGCCGACTTCACGAAATCACTTAAGTGTGTTTCCGCAGCGTTACAATCAGGTGATCACGAATATTGAATGGCGGAGGCTTTTGCGCACCGGTTTCAAGCTGTGGCGGCGAGGCGGGTCACACCCAGCCGGACAGCTCGCGCCGCACCATCGCCTCGATCACGGCCATGCCCTCGTCGCTGTCGTTGAGGCAGGGGATGTGGGCGAAGTTCCTGCCGCCGGCATGGTGGAAGGTTTCGGCTGCCTCGCGGCCGATCTCGTCCAGCGTCTCGATACAGTCGACAGAAAAGCCGGGATTGACGATGGCGATCGACTTGACGCCCTCCCTGGCGAGCTTCTCGACCGTCACATCGGTGTAGGGCTGCAGCCATTCCTGCGCGCCGAAGCGCGACTGGAAGGTGGTGATCAGCTTCTTCTCGTCCCAGCTAAGCTTCTCGCGCAGCAGCCTCGTCGTCTCCAGGCAATGGGCCCGATAGGGATCGCCCTTGTCGGAATAGGGTTTCGGGATGCCGTGATAAGAGGCGATGACCACTTCCGGCTCGAAGTCGAGGCTCGCCAGATGCCGTTCGATCGAGCGGGCAAGGGCCTCGATGTAGACGGGCTCGTCATAGTAGGGCGGCACGCTGCGGATCGCCGGCGCGCGCCTGATCTTCATCAGCGCGCGGAACAGTTGATCGTTGGCGGTCGCGGTGGTTGTCGCCGAATATTGCGGGTAGAGCGGAAAGGAAAGGATGCGGTCGCAGCCCTGCTCGACCAGTCCTCGGGCGACGCTCGCGGTCGAGGGGTTGCCGTAGCGCATCGCCCAGTCGACCATGACATCCGGCAGGTCGCCAAGCGCCTTGGCGAGCTTCTCCGCCTGGGCGCGCGTAAAGGTGCGCAGCGGCGACTCGTTCTTCTCCCGGTTCCAGATCCTGGCGTAGTTGGCGCCCGATTTCTTCGGCCGTGTCGTCAGCACCAGCCCGTAGAGGATCGGATACCAGATCGCCTTATTGAGCTCGATGACGCGCGGGTCGGAGAGGAATTCCCTGAGGTAGCGCCACATCGGGTTGAACTCGGTGCCCTCGGGCGTGCCGAGATTGATCAGCATGACGCCGACCTTGCCGGCCTTGACCCGCACGGAACCCGCCGGCAGCGGGCCGGCGGTCTTCGCGGCTTTGGGGTCGAGTGGGCTGGACAGCGTCATCAGGATCTCCGGGAACCGCGAAACCGGCGGGTGGCGCGGCGAAACTAACGATGCGGCGGCGGTTTTCAATGCTGCGTCTGGCCGCACCTCGCGGCGCCCTGGCCCGAAAGCAGAAGCCCGTCCGTTGCCCGGGCGGGTCTCCGACCTGCCGCGGCAGGAGCTATTTCGCCGCGGGCGGGATGGTGAGCGTCCCGCCGATCGGCAGCCGATGCGGCTCGTAATCCTTGTTGGCGCCCGAGATCAGCTTCCACTTGGTGGCGTCGCCATAGGCCTTCTTCGCCAAATCCCAGAAGGTGTCGCCGGCGACGATGACATGGCTGGCTTCTGCAGGCGTCGCCTCGGCCGGCTTTGCCGGCTCGGCAGCCGGGGCAGGGGCCGCTTCCGCGGGCTTGGCGGGTTCCGCCGCAGGCGCGGCAGGGGCCGTTTCCGCCGGAACCGTCGGCGGTGTCGTGGCGATGTCGCCCGAATTGGCAGGCAAGGCGGGCATCTCGGCGGGCGCCGCCGCGACGGTCGCGGCGATCTCGGTGATGCGGCCGTCGAGCTTCGGTGTATAGGGCCGATGCGCGCCGAGATAGTCGGCGACGACCTGCTCCAGGCCCGGGCCGTAGTCATAGGCGTTCTTGGCCTTCTCGGCGAAGACCTTGTAGCCGTCGCCGCCCTGGCGGACATAGTTGTTGGTGGCGACCAGATAGTCCTTGTCGGGATTGATCGGCGCCCAGGCGCCGTTCTCCATCACCTCGACCGACTTGACGCGTCCGGCGTTGGGCGCGACCGATTTGTCGAAGGAATATTTCAGGCCGGCGACCTGCGGGAAGCGCCCGGCGCCGTCCTCGATCTGGCTGAGGCCGCTTTCGAGCCCGGCGACGAGGTCCTTACCCGAGATCTGGAAGGTCGCCAGCGTGTTCTGGAACGGCAGCACGGTCAGCACCTCGCCCATGGTCACGGTGCCTTGGTCGATCGAGGCGCGCAGGCCGCCGCCATTCGAGATGACGATCTCGACGCCCTGGCCCTTGACGCGGTCGAGGATGGCATCGGAGACGAGGTTGCCCATCTCGCATTCGCGGGCGCGGCAGTTGTCGCGGCTGCCGTCGATGGCCTTAGTGGTCTCAGCCACTTCCTTGTTCTTCAATTCCTCGATCGGGGCGCCGAGCTCCTTGATGCGGGCGAGCACGGCCGGATCGGGCGTGATCGACTTGTCGAGGAAGATCGGGTCGCCGCTCGCTTGCTTGACGACGCCGTTGTCGTCGAACACGACCTTGAACTCGCCGAGATATTTCGAATAGGACGCCGCCTGCACCACCGGCACCTTGTAGCCATCGGGGTTGTCGACCATCGTCGGATAGGGGCCGGCCGCCTTCGGGTCGGTGTTCGACAGAAGCGTGTGGCTGTGGCCGCCGACCACCACGTCGATGCCGGGGATTTTCGCGATGACATCGCGCTCGCGGTTGTAGCCGATATGGGTCACCGCGATGATCTTGTTGACGCCTTGCGCCTTCAGCTTCTCGACCTCGGCCGTGATCGACTTGACGTCGTCTTCGATGGCGATGTTGGGGCCGGGCGAGGCAAGCTCCGGCGTATCATTGGTGACCGCGCCGACAATGCCGATCTTCTGGCCGCCGACCTCAAGCACGACCGACGGTTTGATCTTGCCCGCGGCGCCCGACTTGTCGTTGGGCACGACATTGGCGCTGATGATCGGGAACTTCGCCTTGTCCAGGTAAGGCACCAGCGCGCTCTCGCCGTCGTCGAATTCGTGGTTGCCGAGCGTCACCGCGTCGGGCTTGATCTGGTTGAGGAATTCCTCCTCCGCGGCACCCTTGTAGGTGATGTAGAAGAGCGAGCCCTGGAAGCTGTCGCCCGCATTGAGCAGTAGCACGTTCTGACCGTCGAGCTTCTTGCGTTCCTGCGCGATCGCGGTAACCAGCCGGCCGGCGCCGCCAATGCATTCGCCTTTGGTTTCTTCCTCGGCGGAGCATGTCGACTCGTATTTGTTGTTGCCTTCAATGCGGCTGTGCCAATCATTAAAATGCAGGATGTTCAATGTGTAGTCGGCAAAGGATGATCCGGCGGACAGGCCAAGCGCGGATGCTGAAAGAGCGGCAATGGCGGCGATCTTCTTCATTCTCGTCTCCCGGATGACCTTGAACCAGAGGCGCTTAACGCCCTTGCACTGAACGGGACATAGCAGCCAGATCCCGACCATGTTCCCATCGCGTTTTCATCGATGCAAGCGGAATCGGGCCAGCATTGCCGGGAGCAAAAAACGGCGGGTCGCCGGCCGCCGTCTTCCGAAAAGCGAAGGATGTACCGGCTTCAGGCGCGCCGCGTCAGCACGAAGTTCTGGCCCGACGCGCTGGTGCAATTGAGCTGGCTGGTGGAGATCATCAGGCAGTTGAAGCTGATCGGTGTCTGGCGGATCAG
>NZ_RZOT01000003.1:0-37514 GCF_003999085.1 Mesorhizobium sp. M4A.F.Ca.ET.090.04.2.1 | reverse complement strand
CCACGAGCTGGGCGCCGTTCTGGATTTCCATGCCGGACATTGGGAACCGAGAGGCCAGCACGCCCGGTTCGTCTGCAGTCCACTGGATGACGTCGATAAATTGCTTGGAAATGAAGTCCAGAATGCCCATGCCCGTTCACCCCATTTCAACGGATCTAAACCACGAGACAGCCATCCGATTTAGCACGGCTGGCAAACCAGGAAGACTAACCCACCTCGAAACGTGACGACAACTAGCCCTTTAGTAACCGGTCGCCAGTGTCGAACACAACCACTTTGTGAGATAGGTTCGGCCCGCGTTTGTTCAGTTGAGCTGCTGCTTTGGAGGCCCTAGAAGGCGATCACGGCCTTGATAAGCCCCGATTTCTGATTTGCCCAGTGAGAAATATCGCGCGGGCTGTTTTGAACGGTGGTGTGGTGCGTTGTGAGCTTGTCCACGGGTATGGCGCCGTCGTGCATTGCCGCCATGACGTGGTCGAAGTCGACGCGAAGCGCGTTGCGGCTGCCGATCAGCATCATCTCGCGTTTGTGGAATTCGGGGTCGGAGAAGCTGATCTGGTCCTTGATCACGCTTACCATTACCAGGGCACCGCCGTGGGCCACGTAACCGAAAGCTGCCTGTATCGAAGCCTTGCTGCCGGTCGCATCGAAGACGAGGTCGAAGCAATCGCCATCGGTTCGTTCTCTCACCAGATCGACAGGTAAAACCGAAGCACCATCAATGACGGGAAACCCGAGTTGGCTTTCGGCGAAGTCGAGCCGTTCCGTGCTGGTGTCCATGAGCGTCACCGCTTGGCCGGCAATACGCGCAAACAATGCCGTACCCAGTCCGATGGGCCCGGCGCCGACGACCAGCGTATGTGCGCCGGCAGCAAGCTCGGAGCGTCTCACCGCGTGAGCGCCGATCGCCAGGAACTCGACAGCCGCCGCGTGAACGAGCGGCAGTCCTGCGACCGGGTAGAGGTTGCCGGCAGGCACCAGCAATTCCTCACACATGCCGCCGTCGCGATGAACGCCCAACACCTCGATCGATACGCAGCAATTCGGCTTGCCGTGACGGCAGGCAATGCATTTGTCGCAGGCAAAATAGGGATTTACGACGACCCGCTCACCGACCTCGATGGTGACGCCTTCGCCAACCGCAGTCACGGTGCCAGAGAGTTCATGCCCCATGACACGTGGATAGGCCAGGTAGGGATGCTTGCCCTCAAAGATGTGGTAATCGGTGCCACAGATGCCGACATGGCTGATGCTGACCAGCGCCCATCCGGCGCCAGGCGGGCCGGGCGCCGGGCGATCCTCGAAGATCAGTTCGCCGGGCTTTCGGCATACGAGCGCTTTCATGCGAATTGTCTTCCTGAAATGTTTCAAAAAGAACCCGGCGGCGGAGATCACCGCCGGGCCAAGGTGTGGAGCCTATTCGAAGTCTTTGACGTTCTGCAGCGTCACCAGTCCTGCCCCGGTATCCACATTGGCTTCGACGGTCTCCCCGCGGATCGCCTTGACGACAGTATCGATGCCAAGTTCGCCCATTTTTGCCGGAAATTGCGCAACGCTGGCATCTTCCGCGCCGGACTTGATCGCTTCGATCTCACCGCAGCAGGCGTCGAAGCCGACAAGGATGATCTTGTCGTTGGCGATCCCCGCATTGCTGATCGACTTGACGGCTCCTGGGATAGGCGGTCCGCAGGCTGCGTAGATTGCCTTGAGATCGGGATTGGCGGTCAGGATGTCCTCGGTCACCGACGTGCCAAGTTCGAGCGTGCAATTGGTTGCACCCTTGCCGACGACGTCCACCTTGACGTCGCCGAGCCCCTCCATCATGCCGGTGACCCTGTCGTCCAGCGCAGGCACTCCCGGAACGCCTTGCAGGATACCTATCTTGTCGCCGCTCTTGAGCACTGTCTTCAGATACTCTCCGGCGATCTTGCCGCCGTTGAGGTTGTTGGTCGAAACCAACGCGGTCTGGCCTTTCCAGTCCGGGATACCGTTGTCGACGAGAACCACCTTGATGCCGGCAGCGACCGCCTTGTCGAGCGTCGGCGCGACGGTCGGATCGACGGGAGTGATCGCCAGACCCTTGACCCCTTGCGTGATCATCGATTCGATCAGGGCAATCTGGCCCTCGATGTCGGTTGCCGCCTGGCCCTGGCCGGTGACCAACTCGACTTCAGGATGAGCGGCCGCGTATTTCTTGGCGGCATCCTCCATGGTCGAGTAGAACGGCACCGGGAATTTCGTAATCAGGCCGACCTTGATCTTGTCGGCCGCCGAAGCCGGCATCGCACACGCAACGCCGATCGCCAGCCCAGCGAACAGTTTTCGGTTTATTGGCATTCCATTCCTCCCTTGGAATTGAGGCGGCTTCCGACGGAAGTCGCTTCAGTCATTTGCGGACCGGAACGGTCCCCAAATCTCGAACGGATCAGGCTCCCACGATCATGGAGACCAGTTCCTGCTTGTTGTCCTTGGTCGGCATCAGCTCACCGACCTTGCGGCCCTGGCGAAGCACCACGGCGCGATCGGCAAGCTCGACGACATGCTCCATGTTGTGGGTTATCAGGATGACGGCGTTGCCCTGGTTGCGCAGGGCGGCGACCAAGTTGAGCACTTGCCGCGATTCACGCAGCCCAAGTGCGGCGGTCGGCTCGTCCAGGATCACGACCTTGCGGGCAAACACGGTCGACCGGGCCACCGCAATGGCTTGCCTTTGTCCACCCGACATCATGGCAACGACGGCGTCCAGCCTTGGCAACGTGACTTTCAAATTGGCGAGCAGAATGCGCGTTTCGGCATCCATCCGGCGCTGTTGAAGAAATCGCATGCCGCGAGGAAGCCATTGCGGCCCCGCCAGTTCGCGACCGGCAAAGAAGTTCTGTCCTGGCGTCAGATTGTCGAACAGCGCCAGATCCTGGTAGACAGTCTCGATGCCGGCGAAGCGCGCATCCGCAGGGGAGCGTATCTGCGTTGGCGCACCGTCCAGGAGGATCGCGCCGGCATCGAGTTGGTGCACTCCGCTGATGCATTTGGTCAACGTCGACTTGCCAGCGCCGTTGTCGCCAAGAAGCCCCAAGATCTCGCCGCGTCGGACCTCGATGCTGACGTCGTCCAGCGCCACAACCGAGCCGAAACGCTTGGTCGCGCCGCGTACCGCAAGCACAGGATATTCAGCGGTGGCTGCATGATCGACGCCTGCTGGAACGGCACTCACGACTGCCTCCCGGCCTGCATGACGCGCACGCGCCCTTCAAGATAGTTGCGCAACACATCGGACTCGACCGCTATGACGATGACCACCCCGATAACGATGAGTTGGAAGAAGACGTTGACGTTGAGCAGGTTGAGCGCGTTGCGGATGACGCCGATCATGATGGCGCCGATCAAGGCATGGCCAAGATGGCCGCGGCCGCCGAGAAAGCTGGCACCGCCGATGATCACCGCCGCGATCGTATCCAGTTCCAGCAGATTGCCGAACAAGGGCGAACCGGCGTCGGTGCGGCCGGCAAGGATGACCGCACCGACGCCGGCGCACAGTCCTGAGATCACATAGACCGAAACCAGGACCCAGGAGACGGGAATACCCATGCGGACTGCGGCGTCGGGCCGGCCGCCAACGGCATAGATCCAGCGCCCCCAGACCATCGTCTTGGCCATGACGAAAATCACCGCGGCAACGCCCGCGACCACAAATACCGATCCCGGCAGACCCCAGACCGCCTCGCGGCCAAGCGCATCGATGGCATCCGGCATGCCGGGAATGGCCCGCCCGTCGGCGAGTTGGAGCGCCAATCCCTTGGCGATGCTCAATGTCGCCAGCGTGATGATGAACGGATGCGGCAACCGACCGAAGACGTAGAAGAGCCCGTTGATGGCGCCGACCGCCGCACCGCAGCCAACCATGACCGCGATTACCAGGACGGCGGGAGCGCCGGCATGGAAGCTGAGCGCGCCGACGACCGAAGCCAGTGCCACGTTCGAGCCGACGGACAGATCGATCCCGCGTGTCAGGATGACAAGATGCTGGCCCATCGCCACAACAGAGATGACGGCGGTCTGGGCGAGGATGTTGCTGAGGTTGCGTCCGGTCAAGAAATAGGGCGACAAAAAACTGAGAACGACAATCAGCAGCGCCAGGATAACAACCGGGCCAGCACTCAGCAGGGCCAAGCCCAGCGCGAGTCCGGGAACAGCTTCTTGCTTCCTGGGTGCTCGCAATGCGGCCTCGCCGACAGTGGTGCCGGTGTCTCCCGTTTCAGGCAAGTTCCCCTCCCCGCCGGGGCTTTTGTAAGCCTCGTCGTCAAAAAACTTGTGCTGTATTTTAGCTTCCTCTTATCGATAAAAAACAACCAGAGTATCCCTTGGTCAAGTTGTTTTTTATGGATAAAGTTCACGCTGGAAAGAACAAGGTAATGCTCTGAGGTAGATCCTATGCGAACCGACACTGTCTACAAGAAGGCTTTCAACCGGGTCGCCAGTATGCTGCACGACGGACAATTGACCGGCGAGCTTCCTTCCGAAAATGAGCTTAGACGGCGAATGGGAGTCAGCCGCACGACTGTCCGAAAGGTCCTGAGAGAACTTGCCCGCCGCGACCTTATCGCCGAGCGCGGCGGCGTCAGGACGGCAGGCCGAGCGGTCGAGGATAACGATTACTATCCCGACGCCGAAACCACATCACGCGCCAAGCACGTCGAGCAGCAATTCATGGAGTGGATGCTGCGCGGTGACACCAGACCCGGCACCAGCATCAACGAGCTCGAGCTTGCGCGGCAGTTCGGTGTCGCAACCAACGGAATTCGCGAGTTCCTGATCCGCTTTAGCCGATTTGGGCTGCTCGAAAAAAGGCCGAACACGGGTTGGCTTTTCAAGGGCTTTACGGAAGATTTCGCACTTGAGCTGTTCGAGATCCGCGTAATGTTCGAGCTGCGCTCGGCGCATCTGTTTTCACAGCAGGCCGACACTTCTCCCCTGTGGGAGAAGCTGGCCGTGCTCAAGATTGCGCATACCGAACTGCTGAAGCGGATTGAAAGCCGCTTCCACGACTTTTCAGGCCTCGATAACCGGTTTCACCGGCTCATAAACGAGGCTTCGCCGAACCGCTTCATCGACGATTTCTACGATATCATCAGCTTCATTTTTCACTACCACTATCAGTGGAACAAACATGACGAGAAGCAGCGCAACCAGGCGGCGATCCTGGAGCATCTTGCCTATATCGATGCGCTCGAAAGCCGCGATCCCGAGCGCATTGAGCGAGCCTGCCGAGCACATCTGGGCTCGGCAAGAGAAACGCTGATGCGTTCGCTGATCGTATTTGACGAATGATGGAATCGAGCCACCTTTGAAGGGGGCCGACGCATCCATTGCGGGATGCGTCGGGACCAAACGCTTACGCGTGGCGGATTTCCGTTCCCAGCACCTTCAGGCATTCACGGATGAACGCCGCAAGCGCCGTCCAACCTTTCGCCGAAACCATCGTCCCATCCACATAGGCATCGGTGGGCGACAGGTCGATGTACGTGCCGCCTGCCAGCGTCACCTCCGGTTCGCAAGCCGCGAGCGCGCCGACCTTCTTGCCGCGGACGACGCCGTCCACCGCTATCAGGATCTGGACGCCGTGGCAGATCGTAAATATCGGTTTGTTCGCCTCGTGGAAGTGGCGCACCATCGCCTGCACGCGCTTGTCGGTGCGGATATATTCCGGTCCGCGCCCGCCGGCGCAGTAGACGGCGTCGTATTGGCTCAGTTGCTTCTCGGCGTCGGAAAAGGTCTTGTTGATCAGCGCATTGTGACCGGGCTTTTCGGTATAGGTCTGATCGCCTTCAAAATCGTGCAGCGATGTCTTGATCAGGTCGCCGGCTTTCTTGTCGGGGCAGACGACATGAACAGTATGGCCGACGGCCTCCATCGCCTGCTGGTAGACGAAGATTTCATATTCCTCGGTGAATTCGCCCGTCAGCATCAGTATCTTTTTTCCTGGCATGGTCTTCCTCTCGGTTTGTGGGAAGGCGAGGTGCATTTGGCGCCTCGCCAGACAGGGATCGAAATCGGAGCAGAGCGGTTAAGTCGGGGAATAGTTTTCCTTGGCGTTGGCTGGGCGATCGGCGGCCCGTCGAGCTTGACGGTCCCCGGGCAAGCGAGATCGCGATGGCTACTCGAACGCAGGCAGGAGCCGGTCCCGCGAATTCTCGATGTGCACGCGCATGGCTTTTTCGGCGGCGTCCGGATCGCCCGCGGAGAAGGCGGCGAGGATGGCCTCATGCTCGTCGAGTGCCTCTTCGGTCACGCGTGAGTGATACATCAAGCGGAAGATGTGGAAGTGGGTATGCTGGTGATTGAGCGTCTCGCGAATGAGCTCGTTCTGGGCGAACTCGACGATCTTGTCGTGGAAGATCGCATCCTGACGGGCGAAGTTCGAATAACGCAGGCGTTCGTCTTTCCCCTCTCGCCGGGCCATGACGCCAGCCGCTTCCTGCAGCACGGTCAGGCGCTCGTCGTCCAGTCTTGCAGTGGCTTTGGCCGCGGCAGCTGGCTCAAGCAGAAGGCGCAGCTCGTAAAGCTCGTCAAAGCGGCGGCGGGTGATTTGCGGGGCGGCCCGATAGCCGATCAGGTGGGTCTTCAACACCAGGCCCTCACCCTCCAACCTGCCAAGCGCTTCGCGAATGGGGGTATGCGAGACGTTGAATTCCTTCACGAGATTGTCGACGGTGATGCGCGATCCCGGAGCAATCCTGAGCGACATCAGCTGCGCGAAGATTGCCTCGTAAACGTCGCCGGCCAGGCTGTTGGCGCGCTGGATACGGGCTGTCGAAGGAGCTTCCGTCAGGTCCGCGTTCTGCATTGTTTACCCTCTTGACAGGAGCACTCACTAGCACGATGGTTCGGTCAATTCAATCCTATATCCTATACGATTTAAGAGAGGATATTTTGGGAAATGACCCGGACGTCGAGGCCCGGCCTCTGGAACTGAAGGATGCCGTCCATGACCTTGTTCGCAGCCGCGCGCCTGCCGCGCGAGATCCTGTTCGGCAAAGGCCAGCGTCATGTGCTGCCTGCCGTTGCCGCCAAATTTGGGCGGCGCGCGTTCGTCTGCACCGACGAGCGTTTCGCGGCGACTTCGCAGCTCGCCGAAATTCTTGCGGGCTTGCACAATGCGGCGATAGAGACGCTGGTCTACGACCGAACGCTGCCGGATGTGCCCCGCGACAGCGTCGCCGCCTGCATTGCGCAGGCGAAGGATTTCAAGCCGGACATGGTGATCGGGATCGGCGGGGGCAGCTGCCTCGACATGGCCAAATGCGCAGCACTTCTGCTCAGCCATGGTGGCAGGCCCCAGGATTACTATGGCGAGTTCAACGTACCAGGCCCTACCCTTCCCGTGATCGCAGTGCCGACGACGGCCGGGACAGGCTCCGAGGTGACCCCCGTCGCCGTGATTTCCGATCCCGATCGCACCCTGAAAGTGGGTATCTCGAGTCCTCACCTCATCGCCGCGGTGGCGCTTTGCGATCCGGATCTGACGGCGACGTGCCCCCCGTCCCTGACGGCGATCGCCGGTGCCGACGCGTTGACGCACGCAATCGAGGCCTTCACCGCAGCCAGACGCGGTGATGATCCCCGCTTGCCGCAGCAGCATGTCTTTGTCGGCAAGAGCGCCCTGACCGATCATTTCGCGCTTCTGGCTATCAGGCTGCTCGGTAGCAGTCTCGAAAAGGCATATCGCGACGGATCGGACGGGAATGCGCGCGCCGACGTTATGATGGGAGCGCTGGCCGCCGGTTGCGCCTTCGGCACCGCCGGAACGGCCGCCGCTCACGCGGTGCAGTATCCGGTCGGCGCAGTTACACATACCGCGCATGGTCTGGGCGTCGCCACCATGCTGCCATATGTGATGAGCTACAACCTTCCCGCCGCGGCCGCAGAGATTGCCGAAGTTGGCGCCGCTCTCGGCCTTTCCCGTCAGAGCGGCGACGGCGCCGATGCATCGGCGCACGCCACCATCCGCGAGGTGAGCCGGCTGTTTGCCGCCATCGGCATCCCACCGAACTTGGCCAATCTTGGCCTTCCCGAAGACAGGATCGACTGGACGGCCGAGCAGGCGCTCGGCATCGACCGGTTGATCAAGAACAATCCGCGTCCGTTCGACCTCGCCGCGATGCGACGGCTGGTCAGGGCTGCTTATGATGGCGACATGTCCGCCACCATGATGTGATCGACCAGGAGCTCACCCCATGAATATCGCCGCAGGCATATCCGACGAGGATCAAGATATGTTCGATTACGCCACGGTCTCGCACGGTCTCTACATTGGCGGACGCTGGCAGCCCTCGTCGGAGGGCCGCGTGATCGAAGTGGTCGATCCGTCAACCGAAGCCGTGATCGCGGCGGTTCCCGATGCCACGCTTGCCGACGCCGCCGCAGCCGTCGACGCGGCCTCGAAGGCAGCGGCCGGCTGGCGCGAGACCTCGCCACGCAGGCGTTCGGAAATCCTGCGGCGCTGCTTCGAACTGATGACCGAACGGGCGGAGATATTGGCTGCGCTGATCTCGCTGGAGAACGGCAAGGCGCTGCGTGACGCGCGCAGTGAGGTCGCCTACGCCGCCGAGTTCTTTCGCTGGAACGCCGAGGAGGCGGTCCGCATCAGCGGTGAGTTCGGCCTTGCGCCCTCGGGCGCCAACCGGATCATTGTCGACTACCAGCCCATCGGCATTTGCGTGCTCATCACGCCATGGAATTTTCCGGCAGCCATGGCGACGCGCAAGATCGCGCCGGCGCTCGCGGCCGGCTGTACTGTGATCCTGAAGCCAGCCAGCGAGACGCCACTGACGGCCTATGCGCTTGCAGCGCTCTACGAGGAAGCCGGCGTGCCGCCCGGCGTCGTAAACGTGCTCACGACCTCGACGCCGGGGCCGGTGACGGCTGCCATGCTGGCCGATCCACGCGTGCGAAAACTGTCATTCACCGGCTCGACCGGTATCGGCCGGGTGCTCCTGGCCGAAGCCGCCAAGCACGTCATCTCCTGTTCGATGGAACTTGGCGGCAATGCACCGTTCATTGTCTTCGACGACGCCGACCTGGAAGCAGCGCTCGACGGTGCGATGGTTGCCAAGATGCGCAATGCCGGCGAGGCCTGCACCGCCGCCAATCGGCTTTACGTGCAGGCCGGCATTCATGATGCCTTCGCCGATGGGCTGTGCAAACGCATGGCTGCCCTCAATGTAGGTCCTGGCACACACCCGGAAACCGAGTGCGGCCCGATGATCACCAGCAAGGCCGTGGACAAGATCGATCGTCTCGTCCAGGACGCGGTCGCCCGTGGCGCCAAGGTTCTGTGCGGCGGAGCGATTGCCGAAGGCAAGGGCTACTTCTACCCGCCAACGGTGCTTCGCGACGTTTCCACTGACGCCGCCATGATCCATGAGGAAATATTCGGCCCCGTGGCTCCGATCATGCGCTTCGACAGCGAGGCGGACGCCATCGCGAGGGCCAACGATACCGAATACGGTCTCGCTGCCTATATCTACACGCGCGACCTGGCCAGGGGGATGCGCGTGGCATCGAAGATCGAGGCGGGCATGATCGCCCTGAACCGCGGCCTGATGTCGGATCCGGCGGCGCCCTTTGGCGGCGTCAAGCAGAGCGGACTGGGCCGCGAAGGTGGTCAAAAGCACGGCGTTGCCGAGTTCATGGAGGCGAAGTACATCGCCGTAACCCTGTGAGCGGACACGCCAAAGATCCGTTTCGCATTCGCGATCATGTGGTCGAGTTCGACGACATCGTCGCCGAGATCGTGCGCAGAAGCGAAGATAGCAGGGCGAACGTGCCAATGGTCGGCGACGTCGCCTACGGAGATGACGCCACCGAGACCATCGATCTGTTCTTTCCCGAGGGCAAACGGGACCGCCTGCCGGTGCATATGTTCATTCACGGCGGCTATTGGCGCATGTTCTCCAAGCGTGATTATTCTTATGTCGCCGAGACCGTCACGAACGCCGGTGCGATCGCAGTCATCGTCGACTATGCGCTGATGCCAGCAGTCAGGATGGCAAAAATCGTTGACCAGACGCGCCGCGCCAAGCGATGGGTGCTTGACCATATCGCGGACCATGGCGGCGATCCCGATCTGCTGACCGTTAGCGGTCATTCCGCCGGCGCGCAGCTGGCAACGATGCTTTTCGACGGCGACGACCGGCCGTCCGGCATCAAAGCTGCGCTGCTGCTCGGCGGCCTTTACGACCTGAAGCCGTTGCAAATGTCATTCCTTGCCGCCGAGATCGCGATCACCGACGAAGAAGCCCGCCGGTTCTCGCCGATCAACCACAGCTTCGATCCATCCGTGGCCGTAGAGATCTCGGTCGGCGCCGATGAGACGCCGCCCTTCCACAGCCAGGCCGCGATGTTCATGAGCCACCTGGAAAACCAAGGGCTGGCTGTCTCGCGCACGACCCTTGCGGCGGCCAATCACATGAGCAGCGTCCGCGACCTTGGCGTGGCGGGCACCGAAGCCGCGTCACTGTTGGCCCGCTTCGTGGGATCTCAGTCAGCCTAGTAGCCGTAGTAGAGGCCCAGACCGCGCTGCAGGGCCGAGGCCAGATGCGCCTGCATGGCCGCCGCAGCCGCCTCCGGGTCGCGTGCCTTGCATGCCAGGATGACCTGCATGTGCTCGCGCAGGGATTGCAGCACGAGAGGCACGGTGACCTTTCTGTCCAGCCGGATCAGCCGGACGTAGTTGTGAAGCCGCTTGTAGGAACTGTCGATCAATGGATTGTTCAGGCTGGCAATGATGGAGTGATGCAGCAAGGTCTCGAGTTGCTCGAGGTCGGCCCTGACCAGGTCGGTGAGCCCACCGCGCTCGATCTCCTCGATGACCGCCAAATGACGTCTTTCCAGTTCCGCCAGGTCCGCCTCGTCCGCGGTTTGCGCGTAAACCCCTGTCGCTGCACGCTCCAGAATGCTGCGAAACTGGTAGGTCGACCTGGTCAGTTCGAACCCGGGCTTGACGAACTGGATGCCCGAGCGCGAATGGATGATGACGATCCCCTCTGCCTCGAGCAGCTTGAGCGCATCGCGCAGCGGCGCAACCGGGATTTGCAGCATTTCGACAAGATCGCCTTGCGACAGAAAGGCCCCCGCGGGGATCTTCCGCTCAAACAGTGTCTCAAGAATGCGCGTGTAGGCACGATCGCCAAGGCGTTGGCCGGCTGCCGCCCCGGCGGCCCCATCGGACTGATCGTCGTGCTGCGCCACTTTTGACCTCGCATCTGAAATATCTAAACATGATTCTAAAACATTACCGGCCGTGCCATCGTAAAGTATCGCATTGCCGGTTATCAATGGACCTTTGCAGGGATACGACTGACCGGGGTACTGCGCTGCGCGCAACCGGTATCCCGGGCTGCTTGCAGGTCGTCGCGCGGCCATCGAGCCAGGGCCGCTAACCGGTCGACGAAGCGTCGCCCACTGCATTTGCGTGCCTGCCTGCCGGACGGTTTTGCGCCTGGCCGCTTGCCTCTTTTCCAAAACTGAAATATCTAAAGCGCATTCTGACATATCAGAGACGCAGTATGCGCATCGCCGAGTATCGCATTACCCGCTATCAATTCGCTCGTGACCGGACCATCGGTGACAGTCAGGTCCGCATCGATGCGGCACACGTGGCCGCGCTTGAGCTCGTTGCCGAGAATGGCCTGGTCGGGCTGGGCTTTGTCCAGAGCCTGTTTCACCCCTTGCCGGACCAGGCCGAGATCGTTCGTGTTTTTGAAGAGGAGGCTTGGCCCGATCTCGCAGGGCAATCGCCTTTGGGGCTCGTGCATCGGGTCCAGCGGCCCCGCGGCGGAAACAGGCGCGCCTTCGGCTTACCTTTCGAGGAAGCCCTCCAGGTTGCGTTGTGGGATCTGAGTGCGAAGCTGGTCGGCCTGCCGTTGCACGAGCTCCTGGGGAGCCGACGCAAACGCGTGAAAGCCTACGCATCCGGTCTCGATTTCCACCTCAGCGACGATGAATTCCAAGCGTTCTTTGCCCATGCCGAGGCGCTTGGTTATCGCGCGTTCAAGATCAAGGTGGGGCATCCCGATTTCGACCGGGATTTGTCCCGGCTGGAGCTGTTGCGAAAGACGGTGCGGCCCGGCTCGTCGATCATGATTGACGCAAACGAGGCTTGGGGGGCCAAGGAGGCATCGGTAAAACTGCAGAAAATTCATAGCCTTGGCTTTGATCTGCTTTGGGTCGAGGACCCTATCCTGCGCCACGACTTCGACGGCCTTCGCAACCTCAAGGCGGCAACGCCGTGGACCATGATCAATTCAGGCGAATACCTCGATGCGGCCGGCAAGCGCCTGTTGATGCAGGCCGGCGCAACCGACATGCTGAATGTCCATGGGCAGGTGACGGACGTGATGCGGATCGGCTGGCTGGCAGCCGAACTCGGCGTTCCGGTGACGCTTGGCAATACGTTTCTCGAAATCGGCGTACACATGGCCTGTGCGCTGCCCGAAGTCGAGTGGCTCGAATACTCGTTCCAGAACTTCGATCACCTGGTCGAGCAAACAATCGAAATTCATGACGGCTGGATTCATGCGCCCGATCGAACGGGCCATGGGCTGGTCTTGTCGGAGACCGGGCGTCTGGATTGGACGCGCCCCGAAATCCTGTCGCGCGAAGACCTTGGTGAAGCGCCCGTCAACCCGCGGGTTGACGGGATCCCAAACTCGCAGCGAGCGCTGGATGAAGCGAAGGCCTGGTAGATAAAAAGGGAGGAATGACGTGCAGAAGCTGAAGATATTGACCGCTATTGCGACCATGGTGGTGGCGTCGCCGGCGCTGGCCCAGGAGATCACCGTCTGGGACGTCAACGTGGACGATGCCGCCCACGCGACATACTACGATCACGCGAAGGCCGCATTCGAGGCCGCGCACCCGGGAGCAACTCTCAACCTCCTGTCTCAACCGGACGCCGAGTACTACACGCTGCTGGGCACCGCGCTCGCTTCGAAGGCAGGCCCTGACGTCATCTGGGCCAATGGCGGCGCCCAGGCCAAGGCCCTGGTCGGCGGGCTGATCCCGCTCGACGACAAGCTGCCCGACCTGATCCCGAAGCTCGTTGGAAAGTCCGCGTTCACCGGACCTGATGGCAAGCTGTACTTCATCCCGACGACGCTGCAGGGTCACGTCGTCTACTACAACAAAGCGCTTTACAAGGCCGCAGGGCTCGATCCGGAGAAGCCGCCGACGAGTTGGGCCGAACTGACCAAGGTCTGCGACGCCTTCAAGGCGCAGGGTAAACCCGCATGCTTCATGATGGCCAACAAGGAAGGCTACAACGCCGAGTTCTTCCTTTCGGAAGCGGCGAACCAGTCGCTGACCGCGCAGCAACAGGCCGATTGGCTGGCAGGCAAGCTCCATTGGTCGGATCCGCCGATCAAGACGATCTTGCAGGCCTGGGTCGATACCGCCAAGAATGGCTGGTACCAGGAGGGCGGTAACTCGCAGACCATGTTCATGGATGAGTTCGCCCTCTTCGAGCAAGGTGTCGGAGCCAACGTGATGGGTCTGCTCTCCAACGTCGCGCATTGGAAGCAGTTCGAGACCAACATGGGCGTCGACAAGGTCGGGGTCTATCCCATGCCCTCGCCGACCGTTGCTGCCGATCAGCATGAAGGTGCCCCCGGCGTTCCGCTTGACGGCGGCGTTGGCTACGGCGTGAACAAGGACTCCGCGAACATCGATCTCGCCGTCGACGCGGTGCGAATCCTCGCTTCGCCGGAAGTCCTGTCATACCTGGTCAACGACACCGGCTCGGTGCCAGCAAACACCGAAGTCAACACATCCGGCATTGACAGCCCTGGCCTCAAGCAGATCATGGGCTGGCTTGCGACCAGGGCCGTTCCGACCACGCATGCCAATTCTTCAGCGGCCGAGCTCGATGAATGGCACCACCAGAGCCAGCTCCTGTTCAACGGTGAAACCACCGTGGACCAGGCCGCGACAGCGCTGGACAAGGTCCAGGCTGAAGCCAAGCCGCAATAGCAATCTTCTCACGCAGACAGTGGGGGCGCTGCGACGCGCCCCCGTCCCCGCATCAGTGACGTGCCCATGACCGCCAATTCGTTACACCAGACTGGCCAAGCCGCGCGGACCGGTACCCGCCCAGGCCGGAGCCGCCGGACAGAGGCGCGCGTTGCGGTGTTGTTCCTGCTTCCGGCCATCCTGCTTGTCCTGGTGTTTCGCATCTTTCCGCTGTTCTGGGGGTTTGGCATCTCCCTGACCAGCGCGACGTCGACCGACCCGGGCCAGTTCATCGGCGCCGGCAACTATCTGCGCGCACTGGACGACCCGAATTTCCGCTCCGCCATGGCCAACGCCGTCGTGGTGCTGCTATCGGTGCCGATCTTTGTGACCATCCCGATGCTGCTGGCCATCCTGATCCACCAGGGCGTGCCGGGGCGCACGTTTTTCCGCTCCGTCTATTTCTTTCCCGCCATTCTCTCGAGCGTCATCATCGGTTCTATTTTCAGCGTGGTGCTGAGCTTCAATGGCAATCTGAACGCGTTGCTGGGCATCGCGGGGATCAGCGGCGTGGACTGGCTGGGCCACTCGGCGACCGCACTTCCGGTGACGCTGGCGATCCAATGCTGGTCGACCTTCGGCATGGGTGTGCTGATCTTCCTTGCCGGGCTGTCGACCGTGTCCAAGGAAATGGTCGAAGCGGCACGTCTCGACGGCGCCAAGATGTGGCAGATCTGGTGGCATGTCATCATCCCGGAGCTTCGCCCCATCATCGAGTTCTCGACGGTGATCACGACCATCGGCCTGCTGACTTCGATGTTCGGCCTGATCTACGTGCTGACCGGCGGCGGACCTGGCACGGCGACGACGGTGCCCGAATATCTCATCTGGGCCGCACAGGGAAAGCTCAACCGGCCCGCCTACGCCGCGGCTGTCTCGATGGTGCTGTTTTTCATGACGAGCATTCTCGCATGGCTGCAGATTCGCATTTTGTCGCGCAACGCGAACATCTGAAGGAGGGGTCGTGCCAGGAGCAGGAAAACGACAGCGTCTGACCCTCAGGATCGCGGCGATCCCGATGGGGTTGCTGGCCTTGAGCTGCCTCTACCCGATCTTTTTCGCCGTCAACAACGCACTCAAGACACGTCACGATTACATGCTCGACCGCTTCGGGCTGGCCACGCAGCCCACGCTCGACAACTTCGTGCAGGCCTGGACCCGGGCGCACCTTGATGAGTATTTCCTCAATTCCGTGATTGCGACGCTCGGGGCGGTCATCCTGTTGATGGTCGTGTCTTCCATGGCCGGCTTCGCCCTCGCGTCGCTGCGCTTTCCCTATCGGCGCTTCCTGTTCGCGGTAATCCTGTCGTCGCTGATGATCCCCGTGCAGGTCGTGCTCGTGCCCTTCATGCGCACGATGCTTGCCCTCAACCTGGTCAACACGCACATCGGGCTCATCCTGTCCTACACCGCATTTTTCCTGCCTTTCTCGGTCTACATGATGACGGCGTTCTACTCCGGGCTGCCGCGCGAGCTGATCGAAGCGGCGCGGATCGACGGGGCCTCGCTGCTGCAGGTCTGGTGGCACGTGATGCTGCCCCTGGGAACGCCGGCATTGGTGACGCTGGCCATCCTCAACACGCTGAGCTGCTGGAACGACATTCTGATCTCCCTGCTGGTCATGCAGAAGCACCGCACCCTCATGGTGGGGATTTCCGCGCTCAAGGGCCAGTACTCGGACCAGATACCCCTGTTTACCGCTGGCATCGTCATCGCGGCGGCGCCGATCGTTGTTCTTTACATCCTGTTCCAGCGACGAATTGTTTCGGGCATCGCCGTGGGCGCAGTGAAAGGTTAGCCGATGGCGCGTGTCGAACTGAAACAGGTTAGCAAGAGCTTTGGATCGACGGACGTTATCCGCGATGTCTCGCTTTCGATCGAGGAGGGCGAGTTCGCCGTATTCGTTGGCCCGTCGGGCTGCGGAAAATCCACCCTGCTGCGCATGATTGCCGGGCTCGAAGAGACGAGCGGGGGCGAGATCTTCATCGGCGGCGACGACGTGACAGACGCCGAGCCTGCCGACCGCGGAGTGGCGATGGTGTTCCAGTCCTATGCGCTCTATCCGCACATGACGGTGGCGGACAACATGAGCTTCGGCCTGCGGATGGCGCACCGCCCGAAGGAGGAAATCGCCAGCAAGGTCGGGCGCGCGGCCAAGATCCTGCAGCTCGAAGAGTTTTTGCAGCGCAAGCCGGCCCAGCTCTCGGGAGGACAGCGCCAACGGGTGGCAATAGGGCGCGCGATCGTGCGCGACCCGAAGGTGTTTCTCTTCGATGAGCCGCTCAGCAACCTGGATGCCGAGCTGCGGGTGCAGATGCGCGTGGAACTCGCCAAGCTCCACCGGGTCCTTGGCAACACCATGATCTATGTGACGCACGACCAGACTGAAGCGCTGACCATGGCCGATCGGATCGTCGTGCTGCGCAGTGGGCGCATCGAGCAGATCGGCACACCGCAAAACCTCTATCAAGATCCCGACAACGCGTTCGTCGCGGGTTTCATCGGCTCTCCGCGGATGAACTTTCTGACCGCCATTGTGCAGGCGGGGGGCCGTCTCGCGTTTGGAGGCCAAGAGATGGACAGCCCGGCACAGACCCCGCTTGAGCCCGGGCGGAAACTGCAACTGGGCTTGAGGCCCGAACATCTCGACCAGGACAACGGAATCGACCTCGAGGCAAAGGTGGAATTCGTCGAAGCGATGGGCTCCACGTCCTATGTCCACGCAACGCTGGCGACCGGCGAGACCATCATCGCGGAGCGGCGGTCGTCGCAACCAAGGACCGGCGACAAGATCATCCTGCATTTTGCGCCCGCATCGTCGCGGCTCTTCGGCGAAGACGGACAACGCATCCGGTGAGCGTTCACGCGCCTCCTCGACCGCATGAGAACGAGAGCCGACCATCCGCCGCGTGGGACGTGATCAAGACCGGCGACGACTGAAGCGATAATCTTGGGTCCGCCGGCCCGGCGCCGGCACCGGTTGCTCGCTCTGGCTGGCTTGACGCCCAATCAGTCGAAGAACCCGGCGTCCTCTGCCAGCAGATACTGCTTGGCACCCTGGGCGTCGATGTCGAGCCCGAGCCCGGGAGCTTCGAGCAGATCGACCATCGAATCCTTTACCACCTGCTTGGGCAGGCCGATGACGATATCGTTCCACCACGGGTCCGAGGCGCTGGGATATTCGAATGCCACGTAGTTGGCGGGCAAGGTGGCGCAGACGTTGATCAGCGCGCCGAGGCCGAGCAGGCCGTTGGCGGTGCCGTGCGGCGCCATCAGGATTGAGTGCATGTAGGCGTGCTCGGCGACCCATTTGAGCTCGGCAATGCCGCCAATATCGGCCGGATCGGGGCCGATGACGCGCACCGCCTGGGTCTCGATCAGTTCCTTGAAATTGTGGCGCAGGTAGATCTGCTCGCCGGTATGGATCGGCGTCGAGGTGGAGGTCGTCAGCTCCCGGTAGGCCTGCGGATTGACCCAGGGCACATAGTCGCCGGTCAGCATGTCCTCGAGCCACATCAGATTGTACTTCTCGACCGCGCGGGCGAACCTGATCGCATCCGGCAACATCCAGCCCGGGCCGCAGTCGAGCGCCAGGCTGACCTTGTCGCCCAGCACTTCCTTCATCGCGATCACGCAGTCGAGCATGTGATTGAAACCGCGCTCGCTGATCATGCCCTGATCCATGGCGCCGTGATAGCCGGCCTTCTTCTGCGTCACGCCGTAATGGAAGCCCTCGATGGTGTCCTTCATATTGGAATGGAACGAGATTCCCTGCTTGATCATGAAGAAGTTCTGCGGCTGCTCCATCATCCATTTGACGTCGGCGGCGTAATCCTCCGGCCGATCGCCCGTGCGTTTGCGACGGATCGAGCCGTTGTAGACACGCACCTTGTCGCGCACCTTGCCGCCGAGCAGCTTGTAGGCCGGCACGCCTGCCGCCTTGCCGGCGATGTCCCACAAGGCATGCTCGATGGCGGAAACGGCAGCACCATAGGGCTTGAACGAGCCGCGTTGGCGGATCTTAAGCATCACTCGCTCGACGTCTGTCGGATCCTCGCCGATCAGCGCGTCGCGGAAATGCAGCACAAAGGGCTTGAGGTAGGTCTTGGTGAACTCGACCTCGCCAAGGCCATAGAGGCCCTCATCGGTCACGATGCGCACGATCGGGTGCTTGCCTATCACAGCGCAGCGCAGGTCGGTGATCTTCATGGCGCAGTCCTATTTCACAGACGAGAAAGCTGTCGGCGTGAGCAGCTGGCTGCTGATATTGGCAATGATCTGCCCGTCGCGCTCAGACTCGTCCCGGGCCCTGTGCCATGCCGGATCGGTGACGAAAGCCGCCCATTTCGCCTCACGCTCGGCCAGCGATTCCCAGGCGAGGAAATAGGTGAGGCGATTGCTGTTTTCGCCGATCGCCGTGGTGAAAAACCCGGCTTGGCGGATGCCATGCCTCTCCCAGATGGCCAGCGTCTGGTCGGAAAAGCGCTTGAGCAAAGCCGGCAGCCTGCCCGGCAGGCAGTCATAGTTACGCAGTTCGTAGATCATGGTTTCGTCCGTTTCTTTCTTCGCGTCTCCCCTGGGGAGGTCGACACGAATGGTCGGTCGTTGGCCCTGTGAGCCTGGAGGGCAAGGGGTCTGGGCTAACTCCAGGTCCGGTCCCAGCTATATTCATTGTCCCAATGCTCGGTGGATTGCCATATCCCCGTGACACCCGGTTGCAGGTGATGCGAGATGACCTCGTCGACGACGTCGTCGATCCCGAGGCCCGGCTTGTCCGGCACGGTGATGAAGCCGTCCTTGACGAGCGGCCTGGGGAGACCGGTGACGATATCGTCCCACCAGTCGACGTCGGCGGAGTGGTATTCGAGCGCCATGAAGTTTTCGGTCGCGGTGGCGACATGCGCCGCGGCCATCGCGGCGATCGGGCTTTCTGCCATATGGATGGCCATGGCGACGCCGTGGTTCTGCGCAATATCGCCGATCTTCTTGGTCTCGAGAATGCCGCCACTGGTGAGCAGGTCCGGGTGGATAACGGAGAGGCCGCCGCTCTTGAGCAGAGGCTCGAAGGCCTCCTTGAGGTAGATGTCCTCACCGGTGCAGATCGGCACCGTGGTGGCTTGCTGCAGTTGCCGGTATTGCTCGGTGTACTGCCAGGGGATCACGTCCTCGAGCCAGGCAGGTACGTATTTCTCGATGCGGCGCGACAGGCGTATGCCGTCCTGCAGCGAGATGTGGCCGACATGATCGATGGCTAAAGGGATCTCGTAGCCGATGACCTCGCGAACCTCGTGGATATATTGTTCGAGCAGATCGATCCCCTTGTCGGTGAAATGCAGGCCCGTGAACGGGTGCTGCACGTTCTGCGCATCGTAGGCTAGGTTGCGGGCCTTACGCTCCTCGGGTGTGCCGCCACGGCCGCGCGGATTGGCGTGAAACCCGTCGAGAGCGCCGGCGGGCGCGACGACGGCGCCCGGAACGTGGGCGATCTGCATCAAACCCAGGTCCATCTTCAAGAATGTGAACCCGCGGTCCATGCGCTCCTTGAGGCGCTTGCCGGTTTCGGTCCCGCTCGGTTTCTCGGCGTCGGTATCGCAATAGACGCGCACGTGATCGCGAAACTTGCCGCCCAGCATCTGATAGATCGGGACGCCATAGGCCTTGCCTGCGAGATCCCACAGCGCGATCTCGACTGCGGAGACGCCGCCGCCTTGGCGGCCGTGCCCGCCAAACTGCTTGATGCGGCGGAACAGGCGATCGATGTCGCAAGGGTTCTCGCCCAGCAGCCGGCTCTTCAGCATCAGCGCGTAGGTGGCGCTGGCGCCGTCACGCACCTCGCCAAGTCCGACGATGCCCTGGTTGGTGTAAATCTTGAGCAGGGCCGAGGTGAACGGCGCGCCGACGATTTCGGCAACCCGCATGTCGGTGATGCGGAGCTCGGACGGCCTGGAATTCGTGTTCACCCGATCGAGCGCCCCGTCGGCTCCACCCGTCTCTGGCATGACTTATCCTCGTTCTGGTCGATGGGGCTTATGACCCGCACATGGGCCGGCGGGCACGGCTAACTCAGCTCGATCTCGTGAGCCTGCAGGTAGTCGCGGTTCATCTCGACGCCGAGACCGGGTCTCGACGTCAGCTTGAGGCTGCCGTTCGAAACGTCGAGTGGTCTGTCGATCAGGTGATCGTATTTTCCCAGGTTCCACTCCGACGTTTCGAGTTTGTAGAAGTTGGGAACGGTCATCATCACCTGTGCTCCCGCAACCACGTTTATCGGTCCCGCGGCATCATGGGGCGAGACCGGGATGTAGTAGGCCTCGCACAGCGCGGAGATCTTCTTGAGCTCGGTGATGCCGCCGGTCCAGGTCACGTCGGGCATGATGTAGTCAGCGAGCCTGTTCTCGAGCACCGGCACGAAATCCCATTTCGTGTGACCGCGCTCGCCCCACGAGATGGCAGCGCTGACCTTCTCGCGCACCTGCTTGAGCGCGTTGAGGCTTTCGGGCGGACAAGGTTCCTCGAACCAGTCGATCTGGCCAGCCTCCTCGAGGCTGCGACAGAGGCGAATGGCGGTGGGAACGTCGAAGCGGCCATGCGCATCGATGAGGATGTCGACATCGGGGCCTGCCGTTTCGCGGATGAGAGCTGTGAGTTCGGCCGCCTCTCGCTCGTCCTTGCGAGTCATACTGCCGTCGAGGTAGCCGTCCCGCTGCTCGCGCGACAGTCCATCGGTGGTGCGGCCCTGGTGCGGGAACGGATCGAACTTCAGCCCAGTGTGGCCGGACTCGACGATGTCTCGAATTTCACGAACCACAGCCTCCTTGCTGGTGAACTTGGCCTGGTTGGGATGGGTATAGAGGGCGATTTCGTCGCGCAGCGGTCCGCCCAGCAACTCGTAGATCGGCTTGTCGAGGACTTTGCCGCGGATGTCCCAGAGGGCTATGTCGATGGCGCTCACGCATTCGACGGCAGCGCCGCGGCTGCCCATATATGTGAAGCTCCGGAAAATCTTATGCCACAGATGCTCGATACGCGCTGGATCCTCGCCTGTCACGGCGGCACCGATCTGTCGCAAGATCGTGCATAGCGCGCGGTTGGCCAGCTTTGTCGTGGTGGTGATCTCTCCCCAGCCACTCACTCCCTCGTTGGTCGACACTTCGACGAACAGGTACTCCCCCCAATAAGAAGCATCGGACTTGATTAGCCACGGCCGAATGCTCGTGATTTTCATCTCAATTGCCTCTATCTGAAGTGATCGGGATAGCGATGTTCCAGACCGGATATTCTACCCTGCCCGCGCGGCGTTGCGTGCGCGCATGTGTTCGAGGACATGCCGCCCGGAGCCCTCGACATGGCGTGCAATGAGTTCGGCTGCCTCGTCCGCATTTCCCGCTTTGACATGCGCGATGAGCTCTCGGTGCTCGCGAATGATCGCGGCGCGCCGGGCGAGCGTGAAATTGAAGCGCCGGCTCACCGCCCGTAGCACTTCCCGATGCTTCCACCAAAGCTCGGCGGCATGGCGATTATAGTGCCTCTGGTACATCACGGTATGGAAGGCGGTATCCAGTTCGCTGTGCCTGAGCGTGTCGGCAAAGTTATTCTCTTCGATCAGGCCCTGGATGCGTTCGAGCTCAGCAATGTCCTCGACGGTAGCCATATTCACGAACCATCGCGTCAGAGCCGGCTCGATCAGGACTCCGATCTCGTAGATATCCCGGACAAAATCCTGATCTATAGGTCGAACGCGCGCCCCGCGGTTGGGAACGAAGGTGACAAAGCCTTCGCCGCGCAACAGTTGCAGGGCTTCGCGCACAGGGTTGGTCGAGGTGCCGTGACGCCGGGCGAGATCGGTTACCACAAGCCGCTCGTTGGCGGCGAGCCGCCCTTCGATGATGTCTTCCCTGATCAGTTGATAAAGCGAGGCGCCCTCGCTTGAGGCCCCGAGAGGGTCAATCCCCTCGGGTGGCTCTGCTTTAAAATCGCGTGTTTCGGCCAAGACCGGCTCCCCTCGATCAATACACGTTTTGTTCGATATCACGCACGGTATCCATAAACAATGTACGATTTATCGCGTTGACAGACAACCCGCGATCTGAAAACGTACAAATTGCTCGAAGGGATACATTGATTGAGCTTGTCCCGCGGTCGACGAGCAAAGACCGCTCGCCTCGATGCAGAGCGGCATGGGAGAGAAACCTGGAGGATACCTATGACGAGGATTACACTCGGCGGTGCCGTCCTGCGCGGCACTGTCTCCACTGCCTTAGTGGCATCGTTGATGTCCGCACCTGCGCTGGGCGCGGCGCCGGTCGACTTGAGCAAGTGGTCGCCGGAATATGTGCGCTCCATTGCCGGCACACAGGATTTTGATACGGCGGCCGATTGCGGCAAGGTCACCCCGCTCGACTACAAGGGGCGACTGACTTTCTGGTATCAGGGCGTGTTCGAGGGCGACCCCGACCTCCTGCGCCAGTACTACAAGGACTTCTTCGAGACCTTCCGAAAGACCTATCCGAACATCCAGCTCGAGGAACAAGCCCTCACCTATAACGATCTCCTCGACAAGTTCCGCACGGCGCTCCTTGGCAATGCAGCGCCGATGGCGGTCCGCCTGCAAATCCTGGGTGGCACCGAGTTCGCCTCAAAGGGCTATCTGGAGCCGCTCAAGCCCGAGGATGTCGGGTATTCGACCGAGGATTTCTGGCCTGGCGCCATGAAAGCCGTGACCTGGGACGGGGTGACCTACGGCATTCCAACCAACAATGAGACGATGGCGTTCATCTGGAATGCCGACATCTTCAAGCGCGTGGGCCTTGATCCGAACAAGCCTCCGGCGACCTGGGACGATGTCGTCAAATATTCCAAGCAGATCCACGACAAGCTCGGCATTGCCGGATACGGCCTCGTGGCACGCAAGAATGCCGGCAATACGCCGTACCGCTTCATGCCGCAGCTGTGGGCCTATGGCGGCGGCGTCTTCGACGAAGCAAAGGCGAACCCGACCTATAAGGACATCGAGCTCAACAGCCCGCAGAGCAAGGCGGCGCTGCAGGCCTCTTACGACATGTATGTCCGCGACAAATCGGTTCCGGTTTCGGCACTCACCAACCAGCAGGCCGACAACCAGCCGCTGTTCCTGGCCGGCCAGCTCGGCATGATGATCTCGCACCCGTCCGACTACAATGTCATGCTCGACCTGCAGAAGAAGGCAACGGGCACCGACAAGGACAAGGCGCAGACGGTCATCGACAACATGCGCTACGGCCTCATCCCCACTGGCCCCGACGGCAAGCGCGCAGTGGTGTTCGGCGGCTCGAACATTCACATCCTGAAGCCCGAATATGTCGAAGGCGGCAAGGTAGACGAGCCGGCCGCGAAGGCCATCATCTGCATGTGGACCAGCCCTGAATGGTCGCTGAAGATGGCCTACGCCGGCTCGAACCCCGGCAACCTTAACGGCTTCAAGACCAAATGGATGAAGGAACGTCTGGACAGCATCAAGTTCCTCGATGTCACCACCTCGATGCTGCCATACGGCATCCCGTTCCCAGCGCTGCCGCAGTCGCCGGAGATCATGAACATCATCGTCCCCGACATGCTGCAGAATGCACTGACCGGAGCAATGACCGTCGACCAGGCAGCCGACGACGCGGCCAAGAAGGTGAAAGACCTGATGGGCGGCGGCCTCTAGCCGAAGCCTGACCCGATCTTGCCGGCTGCGCCGAGAGCGCAGCCGGTTCGCTCCGAAAAACAAGGGCACGCCAAAGTGACGATCGTGGCCGGAAAGACCGGGGCTCGGCGAAGATTGCTACCCCTGCTAGGCAAGATTTGGGAGCATCGCGCTGACTACGCGTACGTGCTTCCTGCGATTGCTGTGATGCTGATCGTCATCGCGTATCCGATCTACTACACGATCGAGCTGTCGTTCTTCAACACGCCACCCGGCCTGCAGCTCCGCGACAAGATCTTCGTCGGCTTCGGCAACTACACCGCCATCCTCACCAGTCCGGTGTTCTGGAAGGTCACCTCCAACACCCTTATCTGGACACTGGCATCCACCTTCATCTCCTTTGTCCTGGGATTTGGCTGCGCGCTGGCGCTTCATCGCGAGTTTGTCGGCCGGGGCGTGCTGCGCGCGGTCCTGATCATTCCCTGGGTCATCAGCGCGGTCGCCGCATCCTATATCTGGAAGTGGATCTACCATTCGGACTTTGGAATCATCGGCGCGGTACTGGTCGGCCTCGGATTGGCCGACCGGCCGCCGAATTTCATCGACAGCGTCAGCACGGTGCTGCCCTCCCTGATCGTCGTCAATATCTGGCGGGAGTTTCCGTTCGCCATGATCATGATGATGGCAGGTCTGCAGACAGTCCCCGAGCAGTTGTTGCGCGCCGCCAAGGTAGACGGAGCCAATGCATGGCAGCGCTTCTGGCACGTCACCTTCCCGCATTTGAGAAACGTCTCCACAGTGACGATCCTGCTGCTGGCGGTGGCCAACTTCAATTCCTTCATCATCCCCTGGATCATGACCGGCGGCGGGCCGTCGAACGCATCGCACATCTGGATCACCCACATCTATGAGCTCGCCTTCGGCCGGCAGCGCTGGGGAGTGGCATCGGCCTATTCGGTGCTTCTTTTCCTCATCCTGATGACGCTCGGCTACTTCTACGTCCGCGCGCTAAGCGGAAACGAACGCAAGGATGCGAGCACATGAGCACGATCGCCGAGACAGCCCGTCTGGGTCAGGCCCGTCGACATGCGAGCATCGACGGATGGCGGTGGGGCGGGCGTATCTTCCTCACATTCATGCTGCTCTACACCGCGTTGCCGATGGTCTGGATGCTAATCACCTCGATCAAGTCCGGCTTCGCCGCGATGCAGCTCCCGCCGCAATGGTGGCCTGACCAACCAACCCTTGCCAGCTACCAGAAGCTGCTCGATCCGCAGAACAGTGTCGGCCAGGACTTCCTCCGCTTCTTCTGGAACAGCCTTTTCGTTTCCACTGCCACGACCATCCTTTCGGTGATCGTGGCGGTTCCTGCGGCCTACGCGTTTTCGCGCTTCACGTTCCCGGGCCGGAACTTCCTGTTCTTCGCCGTCTTGCTGCGCAACATGTTCCCGGCGGTGATCTTTCTCGTGCCGCTCTTCATCCTGATGCGCGCGATCGGGCTGGTGAACACGCATGGGTCGCTCATTCTCACCTACCTCACATTCGGCCTGCCGCTGGCAATCTGGCTCCTCAAGGGCTTCTACGACAACATCCCAGTGCAGCTCGAGCAGGCGGCGCGCATCGACGGGGCGACGCGGTTCCAAGCCTTTGTCCTGATAGTGATGCCGCTATCGGCGCCAGGCATCATCGCCACGGCGATCTATTCCTTCATCGGCGCATGGAACGAATACATCTACGCGTACACCTTCCTCTCCAAGAACGAGCAGCTGACATTGCCGGTCGGTATCCAGCGCTTCTTCTCGGAAAACACGACCGATTTCCCGGGTCTGATGGCTGCCAGCTTCATGATGAGCGTGCCCGTCGTGGTCCTTTTCCTCGTCCTGCAACGATACTTCGTACGCGCCCTTACAGAAGGCGCGGTCAAGCACTAGGGAGTTGCCGATGGCCCACGTGGTCCTCAAAGATCTCGTCAAGACCTATGGCGGCTTCAAAGCCGTCAACGAGGTTTCGCTGACGGTCGATGACGGCGAGTTCGTTGCGCTCGTCGGCCCTTCAGGCTGCGGCAAGACAACAACACTCAACCTCATCGCCGGGCTGATCCCGATCACATCGGGCGACATCCTCATCGGCGACCGGGTGGTCAACGACCTCGACCCCAAGGACCGGGACATCGCAATGGTGTTCCAGAACTACGCGCTCTATCCGCAAAAGTCGGTCTATATGAACCTCGCCTTCCCGCTGCAGATGCGCAAGCTGCCCAAGGACGAGATCGACAGGAAGGTCAGGGAAGCGGCGCGGGTGCTCGACATGACGCAACTGCTTGAGCGCAAGCCGCGCGAACTTTCGGGCGGGCAACAGCAGCGCGTGGCGCTCGGCCGCGCGCTGGTTCGAGATCCGGCGGTATTCCTGATGGACGAACCGCTCTCCAATCTCGACGCAAAGCTGCGCGTGCAGATGCGGTCCGAAATCAAGCGCTTCCATCAGGACCTCGAGGCGACGATCGTCTACGTGACGCACGACCAGCTGGAGGCCGTCACCATGGCAGACAGGATGGCCGTGATGAACGGCGGCTATCTGCAGCAATACGATTCGCCGGCACAAGTTTTCGCCCATCCCGCCAACATGTTCGTCGCGAGCTTCGTGGGCAGCCCGGCCATGAGCCTTATTCCGCTGGAGGCATCGACGGCCAACGGCGCCACCGTTCTGACGAGCGCTGAAGGCTGGAGCCTTGCACTGTCGCAACTCAACGCGCGCAAGGTCCAGGGAGCGACCACCAGGAAGGTCGTGCTCGGTGCGCGACATTCGACGATCAAGCTGCACAAGAGCGCCGTTCCCGGCGCCATTCCGGCCAAGGCCTACACGGTGGAACCGACGGGAGACATCACCTTCGTGCAAGCGTTCCTCTCCGGCGCGATCGTCAATATCAGCGTGTCCCCCACAATCGCCGTCGCACCCGACGAGCAGATCTGGCTCGAGTTCGACCAGGAGCGCATCCACCTGTTCGACGGCGAAACGGAGATGGCCCTCGAGGCCAACTGAGACAGGGCGGATGCGTGTGGAACGAGTGTGAATGACCACGAAGCTCAAGATCACGGCGATCAAGCCCTATCCGGTGTGGGTGGGGACCCGCAACCAGATGCTCGTCAAGATCGAGACCGATCAGGGCATCTTCGGCTGGGGCGAGAGCGGCTTGAGCGGTCGCGAGAAGGCCGTGGCCGGCGCGATCGAGCACTATCGCGAGTTCCTGATCGGCCGTGACCCGATGCAGATCGGCCGGATCTGGCAAGAGATCTATCGCAGCCAGTACTTCGAAGGCGGGCGCGTCCTGCAGGCGGCCATCTCGGCGATCGACATCGCCCTTCACGACATCAAGGGCAAGGCGCTGGGGGTGCCGGTTTATGAGCTGCTCGGCGGCAAGCAGCGCGACCGCATCCCGACCTTCGCCTCGACCGGAGACGAGGCCGAGGGCGATGCTGCCATCGAACGGGCCAGGGAACTGCGCGCGCAGGGGTGGCAGGCGATACGCTTCTTCCCGGTCGGGCAAAGCAGCAGGGACATCTTCGAGCCGCGCGAATCGATCGGCGCCACCGCGAGCATGCTGAACAGGGCACGCGAGGCGTTGGGCAACGACCTCGTGCTCGGCATCGACTACCATCATCGGCTATCGGTGGCCGAGGCGGCAAGCTTCTGCAACAAGCTCGGCCGCGGCGTGCTTGATTTCCTCGAGGAGCCGATACGGGACGAGACGCCGGAGGCCTACGAATCCCTGCGTACGATGACCGACATCCCATTCGCCATCGGCGAGGAATTTGCCAGCAAGTGGCAATTCCTGCCCTACATCGAGCGCGGCATCCATCAGTTCAACCGGCTCGATGTCTGCAATGTCGGCGGGCTCACCGAAGCGATGAAGGTCGCTGGCTGGAGCGAGACGCACTATGTGGACCTGATGCCGCACAATCCCCTTGGTCCGGTGTGCACCGCCGCGACCATACATCTCGCCGCCGCGGTGCCGAACTTCGCCTGGCTCGAGACCAGGGCGCCGGAAAGAAAGCTGGGTTTCGACAGTTCCGAGTTCTTCCCGGTGCAACCACAGCTCGACGGCCCCGATTATCGGGTCAGCGATCTGCCGGGGCTCGGCGTCGAGATCAACGAGGCGGCGATCCAGGCGCAGAGTTTCCGTTTCTGGGAAGCACCCCACCTCAAGCGCCGCGATGGTTCTGTCACGAACTGGTAGCTCAATTACAATCGGAGGCCACCATGACGCATACTCCCGACATCACGCGGCCGTCCAAAGACCTGATCGACGCACTGAGGGAGATCGGTGCCGCGACCGTTGCCGGCACGCTTGGCCACATGGGCTTCCGCAATCCGCATATGGTCGGTCCGGTGGCGCAGAACCACGGCAAGTCGATCGTCGGCCCGGCGCTGACGCTGCAGTTCCTGCCGCAGCGGCCTGACCTCTTCAACGAGGGAGAATATGCCGATCCGGAGACACAATTGCACCGGCACGTGCTCTACCACGCTCAGGAGGGCGATGTGGTCGTGGTCGACGCGCGCGGTGACATGAGTTCAGGTGTCTTCGGCGATATGATGTCGACGTATTTCAAGGGCAGAGGCGGCGCTGGCATCGTCATCGACGGGTGCATGCGCGATCGGCCCAATGTCGAGAAGCTCGATCTGCCCCTATGGCTGCGCGGCTGGACGCCCAATTACCATGTGCAGACCAGCATCTATCCCAATGCCGTCAACGTTCCGATCGCATGCGGCAATGTCACGGTGATCCCCGGCGACATCATCGTTGCCGACGATGACGGGGTGGTGGTGGTTCCCGTCGCAATGGCCGCGAAGGTGATCGAAGAGGCGCAGAAGCATCACGATTGGGAGGAATTCTCGCGCGAAAAGCTCATGCAGGGCGGGTCGTTGCAACGCTATTATCCGCTGCATGACGATGCCCGCGGAGAGTACGAGGAGTGGCGAAAAACCAGATCCTGATAGACGTTTTTGCCACCCCTTAGTGTCAAATCGGAAAATTATGGCGGACCAAAAACGGTAGCGAAGGTGATGTCCTTGAACCGTCGGAGCGGTTCGCCGGAACGCTCCACTTTCATGCGCAGGATCGCGCCTTCCCAGGAGGCAAGAAGAAACTCCGCCAGATCCCGTGGAGTGAACGTGCTGTCGATTTCCCCGGCAGCCTGGGCCTCCGCGATGCAGTCGCTAAAGGGCTGAAGCCACTCCCGGTACATCGCGACGAGATGTTGGCGCAGCGGCTCGCTCTCCTGGACCACCTCCAGGCTGAAGTCGCCGATCAGACAGCCCCGCACATAGCCATCGGCAGCGAGCCGATCCGAGATGATGTCCAGGTACCGCAGCAGTCGTTGCCGGGGCGCAAGACCAGCGTCAAGGAGCGACTCGGAGATCCGCTTTTGGATCGAGGCAAAATACAGGTCCAAAACCTCGGCGGCGAAATCCTCTTTCGATCGAAAGTGGTTCGTAAACGAGCCCTGGGCGACCCCGGCCTCCGCAACGACATCTCTGACGCCGGCGCCGTGATAGCCCTGGCGGAACATCACGGCCAGGCCAGCTTCGAGAATCTTGCTTCTAGCGGACGGTTTGGGCATGCTTGCAAACTACGTACGACCGTATTTTTGTCAAGCTGTATTGACTTTAATACGTACGTACGTATTGTATCGCCATATGAGCTTTAGGGGAGGGAATAATGTCATCCGACCAGACACTACCCGCAGTTCGCGTGCTCGATTCGACCATGGCCTATCGGGAGGCTGGTGAGCCCGGATTGCCGGTGGCCCTGTTTCTCCACGGCAACCCAACCTCCTCCTTCATTTGGCGTCACATCCTTCCGATCGTGGCGGGATCGGCACGCTGTATCGCGCCCGACCTGATCGGGTTCGGCCAGTCCGGCAAGCCCGAAATCGGCTATCGGTTCTTCGATCACGTGGCCTATCTCGATGCATTCCTCGAGGTTATGGGAATCGAGGCCGCTTACATCGTCGCGCAGGATTGGGGCACAGCTCTGGCCTTCGAACTGGCGGCCCGGCGGCCCGACATCGTGAAGGGATTGGCTTTCATGGAGTTTATCCGGCCAATCCCGACATGGAACGATTTCCATCAGAGCGAGGTCGCGCGGGATACGTTCAGAAAGTTCCGCACGCCGGGAATCGGCGAGGACATGATTCTCGGACAGAACGCGTTCGTCGAGCGCGTGCTTCCCGGGTCCGTCCAGCGGGGGCTTAATGTGCAGGAGATGGAAATCTACCGCGCCCCCTTTGCGACGCCCAAGTCGCGCACCCCGACCTGGCGCCTTCCGAACGAGTTGCCGATTGCGGGCGAGCCGGCGGACGTCTGGCATACGCTGGACGAGGCACACGCCGCATTGCGGGCATCGGACTATCCGAAGGTGCTGTTTGCCGGCAACCCGGGCGCTCTCGTTTCGCCTGCCCATGCCGAAGCGTTTGCGGCTGGGCTCAGGAACTGCCGCTTGATCAAACTGAACTCGGGCCTGCACTACCTCCAGGAAGATGAACCCGACGCAATCGCTGCTGGCGTCTTAGATCTGATCGTGGGTGCCGAGCATTCTGCCGGTCATGGAACGGCTGAAGTCGAGCCCTGCCAGGGGATCACCATCACCTATTGCGGGCCGTGCGGATATGAGAGCCGCGCCACCCGGGCTGCCAGGAGCTTGACTGATGAACTCGGTCTTCCCGTGGAGTTGAACGCTGGCAAAGGGGGCGTATTCCAAGTCGCGGTTGCCGGTCAGGTCGTGACATCGAGGCGTAGGGGATACTTTCCCGACAACGCTGACATCGTGCGCGCGGTAAGAGAAGCTCTCCAAAGGCGTCGCGAGAACGATCGATAGCGGTCGCCTCAAAATCATAGCCGGAATTGGTGGAGACGGCCGTGGTCACGGTCGAAGGATGCGTCAGCTTTCCGGCGCGCGTCATTTGTTGGTCGGCCACGCCGCTTTGATCCACGAGCGGTCATGATCTGCCGCTACGCCGGTTCCCTGCGCTTGTGAAGGAACTTGGGCTCATGCGCGCGAGGCATTTCCGACCGACCGACGCCCAGGTTCGGATCAGATTTCCAGGTCGTCGATGATGCGGGAGAGCGTCGAGCGGCCAAGGGCACTCATGGCGGGGTTGGTGCCCCGGTAGTACCAGACCAAGCCCATTGCCTGCTGGAAGGCCCATGCCGCTCCGCGCTGCCACTCGACTTGGCTTGATCCAAGATGGGAACGCACGGCTTCGCGCCGACTGCTATCGAAGAGATGCCATGCGGCAACAAGATCCAAGGCCGGGTCGGCCGGTCCGAAACTGCCGCTGTCGAGCACACCAACAAGGCGGTCACCACGCACGAGGAGGTTGGCCGGAATAAGATCGCGGTGGCTCATAACGTCGAGACCGGACGGCGGCAGTTCACGCAGCCGAGCCCATATGCGACGGAGCCGAGACACGTCCAGGAGACCCTCGCTGTTCTTGAAACAGATCGACATCCAGTCGTCGTGGTCAGGAAGGCTGCCGCCCCTCCCTTGCCCATCAAAACGACGGCCATGCGTGTCCGCTGCTCGTAGCGACGCAATCAGTTTGGCAATGTCGAGTGCGAAGGTCGTAGAGGCAGCAAGCCCATCGTGCGTGGCAACGTCACCTTCTATCCAACTCTGCATTGCCCACGGCAACGGATAGAGCGGACCCGGTTGACCAATCCCGATCGGTCGAGGACAGGCAAACGGGGAATGCGCAGCAAACTCCGTCATGGCCGCGGCTTCGTTGCGTAGCATATTGGCGCACTCGACTGGCTCCATTGCGCGCAGGGGGAATCTTGCCGCTTCGATCCAATCCTGAAGATTGCATTGACCGTACCAATCGCGCCAAGCTGCACGATCCGCTCGTGGCGATACTCTGGGAACTGGTCGAAGATCATCTCGCGAACGATATCGGCATCGATATGGACCTGGTCCGAGTGCATCATGGTGCTGGCGTCTCCCTGCCAATTTTTCGCCGAATAAACCAGACAAGCGTCGAACCTGCGCGCCCATCGTGAGCGGCACCGCGGCCCAAAGCGCCTGCGTGATCCAGTCAAGCATCCTAGACGCTTGGAAGATGGTGGCCCACGCCCAACGCGATGAGGAGTGCCGCGCCAATTCGTTGCACGACCATCGCGGTCATGGCTTTCGCTGCATGGAAGTAGCCGACGCGATGGATTCCTGGCCAGCTCAGTTTCAGCTGTTAATAGCCGCCGCAAGATGCTCCACCGTTCTGAGGTAGTGCTCTCTCAGCAGAGCAGAGGCCTTCGCCGCGTCCCTGTCGAGCGTCGCTTGCGCGAGTGCGCTGTGCTCGGCCTGGACATCGCGGCCAACCGGCAGCGCGGACGCAAGCAGAACCGGAATGCGATAGCGCTCGGTCGCTGCATAGAGCCGTTCGAAGAATTCCAGCGTCCAGGGCGAATTGCAACCGGCCAGCAAGGCGCGGTGGAACGCGTGGTGCCGCTTTTCGAGGGTCCAGATATCGGCTTCGGGGCCCGTTCGCGCCGCCTGCACATTCAAGGCGTAGAGCGAGGACACGATGCCCGACGCCCAGGCGTCGTCGCCGTTCTTGATTGATGCCTTGAGCGCTTCCGTCTCGATGACGATGCGCAGTGACGTGGCGTCGTGCAGCTCGTCGAGCGACAACGGCGCTACACGGAAGCCGCGCAGCGATTCGGCCGTCACCAGGCATTCGGCCTGGAGGCGGTTCAGTGCCTCGCGCAGAGGCGAGAAGCCCATGCCGTAGCGCTCGCCCAGGTCGGCAAGTCGCAACGGTCGGCCAGGCGGAAGTTCGCCGCGTATGATGTCGTGGCGCAGGGCATCGTAGGCTTTTTCGGCAAGCGTCATTCAGGTTTCCTCGCCCGTACAGCCTTACCTTATAGAGTAACGCGTCGGCAATTTCATTTATTTTCGAAAATTTCTGTTGCAATCGAAAATCCTAGACGTCATGCTAGACTAACGGGCTACAAGCAGGAGGATCCCATGGCACAGGAGCGCGAAAACCATCGCGAGGATGTCGTCGGCCGGGCGAACGTCGAGGACACGCCGGAATTGCTTGCCTATTACGACGAGCTGGCGCGCCACAAGGCAGGCGCGCTGTGGACCGTCGCCAACAAGATCGAGCCCTGGGAGCCGAAGTCGCAGTCGGTGCCGGTGGTCTGGCGCTATCGCGACCTGCGCGCGCATGTCCTTCGCTCGGTCGAACTTGTCACACCGGAAAAGGCCGGACGGCGGGTGGTCTATCTGAACAATCCGGGGCGCACCGACGTGGCCGCCGCGGTCGGCTGGATCTATGGTGGGCTGCAGGTGATGAATCCTGGCGAGGTCGCGTCGGCCCACCGCCACTCGGCCTCGGCAATCCGCTTCATCATGGAGGGTTCGGGCGCCTATACGGTGGTGGACGGACACAAAATGACGCTCGGCGCGAACGACTTCGTGCTGACGCCCAACGGCACTTGGCACGAGCACGGCGTGGAGGCGACCGGCTCACCCTGCATCTGGCAGGACGGCCTGGACATCCCTTTCGTCAACGCCATGGAAGCCAATTTCTATGAGGTCCATCCAGATCTCAGCCAGGCGGTCGGTTACGCGGTCGACGACATGACCAAGACCTGGGGAAATGCAGGTCTCAGGCCGATGGGCGAGAACTGGGCCAAGGGCTACAGCCCAATGTTCAAATACGAATGGGCGCCGACCTACGAAGCGCTGACGAGATACGCGGGTTGCACCGATGGCTCGCCCTTCGACGGCGTGCTGATGGAGTATGTGAACCCGGTGACGAACGGCCCGGTCATGCAGACGCTCGGCGCATCGATGCAGATGCTGCGTCCCGGCGAGCACACAAAGGCGCACCGGCACACGGGCAGCGGCCTCTACCATGTGGCGAAGGGCAACGGTCATTCGATCATCAACGGCCGCCGCTACGATTGGCAGGAGCACGACATCTTCTGCGTGCCTTCCTGGGCCTGGCACGAGCATGCCAACGGCTCGGATCGCGAGGCCGCCTGCCTGTTCTGCCTGTCCGACCTGCCGGTGATGCGGGCGCTCGGGCTCTACCGCGAGCAGGCATTCGGCGACAATGGCGGCCTGCAGCCGCTCCTTTGAAGGAAAGATCATGAAACTTGTGACCTATCGCGCCTCGGTCGAAGCGGCGGCAAGGCTCGGCGTCCTCGTCGACAATTTGGTGGTGGATGTGGGGGCGCTCGCCACGGCGCAAGGCACGATCCTGCCCGACACCATGCTCGGCCTGATCGATGCCGGGCGCGGCGGACTGGAGACGCTTCGCGACTGCCTCGGCAGGGCAGCGGGGCGCTTCCCGGCCGGAACCGCCACCGCGGTGGACAATGTAAGGCTGCTGGCGCCCATTCCCCGACCGCGCAAGAACATCTTCGGCATCGGCCTGAACTATATCGAGCATGTCGCGGAGAGCGCGAAGTCGCTCGACACGTCAAAAGACCTGCCGAAGCAGCCGGTCGTCTTCTCGAAGCCGCCGACCACGGTGATCGGGCCTGGCGACGGCATCGAGCACAACAAGAAGATGACGCAGCAGCTCGATTGGGAGGTGGAACTTGCCGTCATCATCGGCACCACCGCCCGCCGCGTGCGCAAGGAGGACGCGCTAAGCCACGTCTTCGGCTATTCGGTGATGATCGACGTTTCGGCGCGCGACAACCGGCGCGCCGGTCAATGGATCTTCTCCAAGGGTCAGGACACGTACGCGCCGTTCGGGCCGTGCATCGTGACGGCCGACGAGATCCCGGACCCGCAGGTGCTCGACCTGTGGCTGACGCTCAACGGGGTCGAGAAACAGCGGTCCAACACCCGCCACATGCTGTTCAAGGTCGATCACCTGATCGCCGACATCTCGTCGGCGATCACGCTGGAGCCCGGCGACATCATCGCCAGCGGCACGCCGGAAGGTGTCGGCGCCGGGCGTGATCCACAGGAATGGATGTGGCCAGGCGACGTGGTCGTGGCCTCGGTCGAAGGGATCGGCACGCTGCGACACCCCGTGGTGGACGCGACGCCCGAGTAGACACGTGCCCACGCCGTTCAAGACAGCCGTCGTGCGGTTGGTCCCGGATCTGAGCGATCAGAAGGCCTCTGGCGTCCAAGACAGCCCGCCTGGTGGCTCGATGAGAGCAGGAGAGTTGCCATGCTGAAGCTACCAAAGTTCGTTGCCGCGGCGGTGCAAGCCGCACCCGTTTTTCTCGATACGCCGGCGACGATCGAGAAGGCCGTCTCCCTGATCCGCGAGGCAAGGGCCAACGGCGCGGATCTCATCGCCTTCCCGGAGGTGTTCATCCCGGCCTATCCGTACTGGAGCTGGATCACCGATCCGGTGACCGGCGGAGCCTGGTTCGACAAACTGGCGCGCGCCGCCATTACCGAGCCCGGTCCGGAAGTCGAAATCCTGCGCAGTGCGGCACGCGAAGCCGGCATCCACGTCGTGATCGGCATCAACGAGCGCAGCACGAGTTCGATTGGAACTCTCTACAACACCCTTTTGACCATCGGCCCGGATGGAACGCTGCTTGGCAAGCACCGCAAATTGATGCCGACCTGGGCCGAAAAGTTGACCTGGGCGCCCGGCGATGGAGCCGGCCTGAAAGTCCACGACACTGCAATCGGGCCACTCGGCGCGCTTGCTTGCGGCGAGAACACGAACACCCTTGCGCGCTTCACCCTTCTCGCCCAAGGCGAACTGGTTCACGTCGCCAGCTACATTTCGCTGCCCGTTGCGCCGCCCGACTACGACATGGCGGAGGCCATAAAGCTGCGCGCCATGGCCCACTCGTTCGAAGGCAAGGTGTTTACGATCGTTTCCTGTTCGACCGTCTCGGAAGAAATCATAGCCGCAATGGAAGGTGTCGTTCCGGATGCAAGGGCGCGCCTGCAGCGCAAGTCCAGCGCCTTCTCTGGGGTGATCGGCCCGGACGGACGCGTGGTTGGCGAGCCGCTGATCGACGAAGAAGGAATCGTTTACGCCGAGATTGATCTCGGACGCTGCATCCAGCCGAAGCAGATGCATGACATAGTCGGCCACTACAACCGGTTCGACGTTTTCGACCTGCGGGTAAGCCGCCGCAGGCTGGAACCGATTTCCCTGACCGAAAGGGTGCAGACCTTCGACAGCGACGACGCCGGCTTGATCGAAACGGCACAGCCAGGCCCATTCGGCATAAGCCGAAGCCTACCAGTTACAGCAGTCAGACGGAGCGGATCCAGCATGGCAAGCACTTTTCGCATCGGGCAGATCGTGCCTTCCTCCAACACCACAATGGAGACGGAAATCCCGGCGATTTTCCGCACGAGGGAAATATTCCTGCCTGAACGTTTCACTTTCCATTCCAGCCGGATGCGGATGAAGAAGGTGGTCAAGGAAGAGCTCGAGGCCATGAATCGTGACAGCGACCGCTGCGCGATCGAGCTTTCCGACGCGCGCGTCGACGTCCTCGGCTATGCCTGTCTGGTCGCGATCATGAGCATGGGCAAGGGTTATCACCGCACCTCGGAAGCGCGGCTGCATATGCGCACAGCGGAGAACGGCGCTCCTGCTCCAGTTGTCACGAGTGCAGGTGCGCTCGTCGACGGCCTCAAGGTGCTCGGGGCGAAGAAGATCTCGGTGATATGCCCTTACATGAAGCCGCTTACCCAGCTGGTGGTCGACTACATTGAGCATGAGGGAATAGCGGTGAAGGACTTCGTCGCCCTCGAAATTCCCGACAACCTCGAAGTCGGCAGGCACGATCCGAACAACCTGCTCGATATCTACAAGAGGGTCGACACAACCGGGATCGACGCGTTTGTTGCGTCCGCCTGCGTGCAGATGCCTTCCTTACCGGTGATCGACGAACTCCAGAAGGCGCTGGGCCTTCCCGTTGTCAGTGCCTCTGTCTGTACCAGCTATCAGATGATGTCACGGCTTGGACTGCTCGCCGCGTCACCCGGCGCCGGGGAACTGCTCTCCGGCAGGTATTGAGAGCGCAGGTTCAGTCTAGGCCCCTGGATCTAAGATAGACCCCGGTTACCAGTCGGCAATGCAGTCCGGATTTCCGCGATGCCCGTCCCACCGCCTGACCGCGTTGGTTAGCCCGGATTCCTGTGACACGTCATTATTCTCGAAAAAAGAAGAATCTTCGAAAATTTCATTGACAGGCTTATGCGAACGTGAAAACTTAACTGACAAGTAAAGAAATCCGAAACAAGCCGGATCGTCAATGGGAGTTTAACGATGCTGCAAGAGCGCATCGAAGGACGGTGGCTGGACTGCTTCCGCCGCGTCTTCGTGCTAAATGCTATCGGCAAAGGGACAAGGGTGGCGATCCTGTCTGAGACGCAGTCGCGTCCGGTGCTGGTCCACCTGTCGGAACTCGCCCTGCACGATCTCGGTGCCGAATTCTGCATGATCCAGATGCCGACGCCGCGCCAAACGGCGCCGGTGCCGGTGAAGTCCACCGGCACGTCCTGGGCGATCCAGGGCAACCGCGCCGTGATCGAGGCGCTGAAGCTCTGCGAGGTGATCGTCGACTGCACGGTCGAGGGGCTGATCCATGCCCCGGAATGGCCCGAGATCGAGGCGGCAGGACGAACCCGCCTCCTGGTCGTCACGAACGAACATCCTGAAATTCTCGAGCGCACCGAGCCGACGGCCGAACTCGGCCCGAAGGTGGCGCTCGGCGTGCAGATGCTGCGCGAGGCGGGCGAGATGCGCGTCACCTCGCCGGCCGGTACCGATCTCGTCATCGA
>NZ_RZOT01000039.1:0-18287 GCF_003999085.1 Mesorhizobium sp. M4A.F.Ca.ET.090.04.2.1 | reverse complement strand
CCCTATGTGCTGGCGCGCGGCCGGCTGGATGCGCTGGTGGCGCGGCCGGTGATGTACGAACTGGTCGAGCATGGCGAGGAGATCGACATCGACGGCAGGACGATGTTTGCCGTGCGCTCCAGGGGCGAGGTCTATCCGATCATGCCCGCCGAGAAGCTGAAACGGCTCAGCGCGTGATGGACCAGGTGACGCCGCCGCCGTTCTCGACCTTGGATTTTCGCCAGCGCGTCGCCGCTCAGGCAGACGCACATGCCGGCGACGACTATGGCGATCATCGCTTCAATCCAGGCCATCCTAGGCTGAAGCACGCAAAGCCACTGCGCGATGCCGCCGTGCTGATCCCGGTCGTCGATCACGGCGCCGAGGCGACGATGCTTCTGACCAAGCGGGCGGAGAAGCTGCGCAGCCATTCCGGCCAGGTGGCCTTTCCAGGCGGAACGATCGATCCAACCGATCCCAATCCGGAAGCGGCCGCATTGCGCGAGACGTTCGAGGAGATCGGCCTCGAGCGCGATCATGTCGAGATCATCGGCCGCATGCCTGACTATGTTTCCGGCAGCGGCTACCGCATCGCGCCGGTGTTGGCGGTGGTTCGGCCAGGCTTCTCCTTGACGCTCAATGCCGACGAGGTCGACGCCGCTTTCGAAGTGCCGCTGCGATTCCTGATGGACCCGGCCAACCACGCCAGGGACAGCCGCATGTGGGACGACCTCGAATGGTTCTTCTATGACATGCCCTATGGCGGCCAGCGCATCTGGGGCGTCACCGCCGGCATCATCCGCACCCTCTATGAAAGGCTCTATGCTTGAGTGCTCCGGTATCGCTCGCGGGCAGGGCCGACTGGCTCAATGAAAAGCACCTGCAGCGTCTGCTGGCCGCCCTGGCGGAAGGCGGTGAGCAGGCGCGCGTCGCCGGCGGCGCCGTTCGCAACACGCTGCTTGGCCAGCCGGTCGCCGACATCGATATCGCCGCGACAACGCTGCCCGAGGAGACCATCCGCCGGGCCGAGGCGGCCGGCTTCAAGACGGTACCGACCGGCATCGAGCATGGCACCGTCACGGCGATCGCCGGCGGCAAGGCCTATGAGGTCACCACGCTACGCGCCGATATCGAGACCGATGGGCGGCGGGCCAAGGTGTCGTTCGGGCGCGACTGGAAGCTCGACGCCGAGCGGCGCGATTTCACCATCAACGCGCTTTATGCCGAAGCTGACGGAAACGTCGTCGACCTGGTCGGCGGCATCGCCGACATCGCGGCGCGCCGGCTGCGCTTCATTGGTGATGCGGAAGCGCGCATCCGTGAGGATTACCTGCGCATCCTGCGCTTTTTCCGATTCTTTGCCTGGTATGGCGACGGTCGACCCGACGCCGAAGGGTTGAAGGCCTGCGCGCGGCTGAAGGACGGGCTCGGCCAGCTCTCGGCGGAGCGCATCTGGTCTGAACTGAAGAAGCTCCTGTCGGCGCCGGACCCGTCACGCGCTCTTTTATGGATGCGTCAGGCCGGCGTGCTTACCAGCGTTCTGCCGGAAAGCGAGAAATGGGGCATCGACGCCATCCATGGGCTGATCCGGACCGAGAGGGACCTGGGCTGGACAGCCGACCCGCTGCTTAGGCTGGAAGCCATGGTGCCGCCTGATGCGGCGCGGCTGAAGACGCTTGCCGGAAGACTGAAGTTTTCCGCAGCCGAGGCGGAGCGGCTGCGGCATTGGGCGCTGACGGCGGCGATCGAGCCCAAGACGAGCGAAGGCGAACTGGCGAAGAAACTTTATCTCGGCGACCGAAACGGCATTGGCGACCGGCTGCGGCTTTCGCTGGCTTCGGCGCGGGCGCGGGCTGCCGAGGACAACCAGGCACTGATCGACGCCGGTGGTTTCTCGCGCCTGCTTGCCCTCGGGTCGAAATGGCAAAAGCCGGTATTCCCGATCAAGGGCGCCGATCTCACCGAACTCGGCGCGTCGCCCGGCCCGAAGCTCGGCGCGATCCTGAAAAATCTCGAGAAGGAATGGATCGGGTCCGGTTTTACCCTCGACCGCGGCGCGCTCATCAAGCGCGCCGCAAAGGCACTCGAAGCTTAGGTGCGGCTCACTTGATGGAAGCGGGAGCCAGCGCGCGTGAAAGGCTGGCTTCGCCCTTGCCATAGACCGAGGCATTGTAGTTGACCAGCGTGTCGGTACGGGCTGTGTTGAGCAACTGGTTGGTGATCTGTGTCGGCGTTGCCGTGGTGAATTTGCTGCCGACGATCGCGGCATAGCCGGAAATGATCGGCGCCGCGAAGGAGGTGCCGTAAAGGCTGGTCTTGCTGCCAGTGACACCCACGACAAGGAAATGGCTCTGCACCAGCGGGTTGGAGCCGGCGTAGTTGGAATACGAGGCAAGCTGGGCCTTGCTGGTCGTCGTGCCGTTGGTGGAGAGCGCGCCGACGAAGATCGCCGAGGCTTTGCCGACCAGCGCGAGGTCGAGGTAGTCCTGCTGACCATTCTTGATACCGCCGACGGCGACGGCATCGTTGCCGGCTGCCTTCGAGACGACGGCCGACCCCTTGGTGGCATAGGAGATGATCGAGGCTTCTTCCGGTGCCCAGCCGATCTGACTGACGCTGTAGCCCGCCTTGGCGTACATGCCGTAGCTCAGATTGAGCACGTTGAGACCGGGCGCCAGCGAGACGGCTGTCCCCGTCGAGAAGTCCTTCGACCTGATGGTTGCCAGCGGCGCGACCATGCTGGCCTCCTGGCGGGTCCATTCGCCGTGTCGCTGGGTTTGCACTCCGAGGCCGAAATTGCCGGAGAAGCGCGATGAGCTGCTGAAGTCGTCTACGATGGTGATGGTGACGCCCTTGCCCTTGTAGCCCGCGGCCCACGCGACGCCGACGTCGGGGGTCATCCAGCTCTGCAGCGCTTGCGTCGCCGGCGCGGCCGGAATCGCTGCGCTCACACATATCGATCCGCCGCCGTGGCAGAGCGCGGCCGTCTCGTCGGCGTCGAGGGCTTCCTGCGCCGATGCGATCGGCGCTGAGAGGATGGCGAGCGCAGCGGCGAGGCCGAATTTCCAGTGGTTGGCTGACATTTTGTTACTCCAGTCAAACAGGAACCAGGACGGACGATTGCGACCTTCGGGGTGGGTTGACTTGCTCATGGCAGCCTCCAAGCTCAGAAAGTAACACGGTAGTTCAGCCACAGATGCATGCTCTCGGGCTTAGCGTTAACCAGATATTTCAGGGTTTCCTCAGGTGCCATCTCGGCGGCAGCGAGCCGGCAGTTGACGCTGTAGGTGCCCAAATCCCCATAGTCGGCCACGCATGGCTTTTCGGTGAGGTTGCCGCCGATCGTCGAGGTCAGCGAGATCGACAGGGTGCTGCTCGGTGTCGGATGCGTCTGCGTGAGGAAGCCCAGCTTGAAGCTGGGTCCGATGCTGTACTTCTCGGCTTTTTCTCCGGTGCCGAGCCCCCACAAAATACCGGTGTTTTCCGTCAGCTGGGTGAGGAAGTCGACGTGGAGATCGACCCAGCTGGCGTGGTACCACTGGTTGAACGAAACCCAGGATCCGCTCTGCAACTCGTAGCCGCCGTCGCCAAGGTTCCTGGCGCGGTCGCTGAGCGGCGAACCCTGGTGCATGCCAATCAGTGAAGTCGTAATCTCCTGGGCCGTTGCCGGAGACGCGCCAAGGAAGGCCGACAGCAGCAGTGCTATCGCGCGGTACCTGCGTCGATTGCCGGACCTTTCGCGCATGCGCGAAAACACCTCGCCCCACCGTTTCCGGACCAGCGCCTGTTGGCGGCGGGCTCTGACGGCCCCTGTACCCGGTTCATTCGCCCGACAGTGGCACGACTACCGTTACCGCCGGGTTATCCAAGCAGGTGCGAATATAAGTATTTGATTGAAATATTTGCGCTGTCCGGCAGCCGTGGCCGGCAAGCGGGGCAGGATGCCTGTGGCTCCGGCATCCCGCTTTGCTGGGCTGGATCGCGCAATTGCCGCGATTTGATCCGGCCGGAAGGCGTTACGCGGCGTCGCGAACCTTCTGGATTCGCGAGCGGATCGCCTCGATCATTGTCTCGCGAATGGTCGTTTCGCCATGCGTTTCGCGCATATGCTCGACGGCGCGGCGCATCACCTCGGCCTCTTCTTCGGCGCGTGTGTGCCATTCACAGCCGGGCACGAGCGATCCGCAGTGGAATTCCTTCATCGGATTTTCCTTTCCTCCTTGCAGCGCCGACGGACGTCCGCACTCTCGATGCGTGCACGATCCTTTGTCGAAAACCGAGAAGTTTCCGGGTCGCGCACTGGCGAGCAACCATAACACGGTTCGAGGGTTTTGGTTGCCGGCAGAGCCGAAAAAGGCGGAGCATCGCTGCTCCGCCCTCTTACGCTACCTCGGAGCAAGACCGGACATGACCCCGACTTCCTCCTGCGAGCAGGCCGTCACTTCATGATCTTGACTGCCTCGGCAATCTTGTTCTTGCCGTTCATGTCCCAGGAAACGCGGACCTTCTCGCCAGCCTGCAGGCCAGGATCCTTGAAGGCCTTGGACAGCGTAAAGGTGGATCCATCATCAAGAACGAGGCTCATGGCCGTTCCATCGAAGCTCTTCACCGTGCCCGTGGTGTGCTTGACCGCCGCGAACGCGGCGCCACCAGAGGCGAGAAGAGCAGCGGTTGCCGCCGTCACAATAAGCTTGCGCATGGCATGTTCTCCTGGAAAATGCGGGCACCCGGTTGGCAAGGCACCCCACTCAATCATGGGCCGTCCGGTCACGTCGCGTCGCGGCTCAGAGGGGAGGAACCGCCGGCGTTTCCCGGCCCGGAAACGACAAATAGCCCTGATTTTTCAAATGCCTATTAGACGAAAAAGATAATCAAGGCGCCACATTGCGCGCCCAGATTCGGCGAATGGGACCGCATTGCGGTTCACATCCCGCTCACCGATATTTTATGGCCATCTGACCTCGGGCGGCAGGCTGGACAGGATCGAGGCGACATTGCCGCCGGTCTTCAGCCCGAAGATGGTGCCGCGATCGTGAAGCAAGTTGAATTCGACGTAGCGGCCCCGCCGAATGAGTTGTTCGTCACGGTCGCCGTCGGTCCAGTTGTCGTTGAAATTGCCCCTTACCAGGTGTCCGTAGACGACGAGAAAAGAGCGCCCGACATCCTGGACAAAGTTGAAATCGGCATCCCAACCGCCCTTGTCCTCGCCCGAATGCAGCCAGTCGAAGAAAATGCCGCCGGTGCCGCGCGGCTCGTTGCGGTGCGGCAGATAGAAATATTCGTCGCACCAGGCCTTGAATTTGGCGTAGTCGGCGACGCCGGCGTTCTTCTCGCAGGCAAATTGCATGGCGCGGTGAAAGGCGAGCGTATCCGGGTCGTCCTGGACGCGGCGACGGTCGAGCACCGGCGTCAGGTCGGCGCCGCCGCCGAACCACTGGCGCGAGGTGACGACCATGCGCGTGTTCATGTGCACCGCCGGCACGTTCGGGTTCCAAGGATGCGCGATCAGCGAGATGCCGCTTGCCCAGAAGCGTGGATCCTCCTCCGCGCCCGGCATCTGTTTCCTGAACTCGGGCGAGAACTCGCCGTAGACGGTCGAGGTGTGGACGCCGACCTTCTCGAAGACGCGGCCATACATCATCGACATGGTGCCGCCGCCGCCCTTGCCATCGTCGCGCTCCCAGGGGGTCTTCTCGAAATGGCCAGGCGACCATGAAACCAGCGGACCCGTCAGATCCTGCTCGATCTGCTCGAAGGCGGCGCAGATGCGCTCGCGCAACGCTTCGAACCACAGGCGGGCCTTCATCTTCTTCTGCTCGATGTCGGCCGGCAGGCCCACCGGTATTTCAGGTCGTTCCAAAATCAGGTCTCCAGTCGCGGACGATAAAGGACTCGTCTTTTCCGGGCGCGATCCCTAATCTCTTAGGAGCAAGGGTCAAGTCCCGACCACGGTGCAAGGAGTTCCTTCGTGCGCACCCCGGCAAGACCGCCGCTGGATGGCTTGAAGAAAAGGCTCGACCGCTCGCGCGCCGAGCGCGAGCGCATGCCGCGCGACGGCTTCCTGCGCGAGACCTTCATCCTGCCGCGTTCGGACGCCCGCCTGAAGGCCAAGGAATGGTTCGAGCGCTTCCCCAAGCAGGCCTACTGGACCGAGATCGAAAGCTGGTTCGAGCGGCCAGGCGACGTCATCGAATTCACGATAAGGCGGCTGCCGGCGGCGGATTGAGAGTGGCGGCCCCAGTGGGGTGATCAGCGCGCTATCAGCCTTCGCGCTCCGGTGCCCTCCCGCGCCAGCCGGTCTTCCTTGTTCCTGAGCGGGCATCTGTCGATCGACATGCAGCCGCAGCCGATGCAGTCGCTCAGGCCGTCGCGCAGCTTCTTCAGCTGGTTGATCTTGTGGTCGAGCCCGTTGCGCCAAGCCGTCGAAAGTAGATTCCAATCCTCGCGCGTCGGCGTGCGGCCCTCGGGCAGGGATTGCAGCGCCGTGGCGATTTCGGCCAGCGAGATGCCGACTTCCTGGGCGACGCGGATGATCGCCACGCGCCGCAGCACGTCGCGGCCGTAGCGCCGCTGGTTGCCCGCCGTGCGGTGGCTGCGGATCAGTCCGCGCGTCTCGTAGAAATGCAGCGCCGATACAGCCACGCCGCTGCGCATGGCCACCTGGCCGACCGTCAGTTCCGTTGCTGGAGCCATCTCCCACTTTCCGCTTGACCTCAAGTTAGGTTGAGCTTGTAGCGAAGAAATCCTGATCGGGCAAATGCAGGAGAAGGCAATGTGCGCCTGGGCGAGACTGACTGGAGAAACCACCGCCGTCGGCGATGGCAGGGATGGCGGATTGCGGATCCTATCCGAGCAGGCGGATCGCTTCGCCCGCGACCATGGCGACAGACAGCGCGACGTTGATGCTGCGCGCGCCTGGCCGCAGCGGGATGGTCAGTCGCGCATCCGCAGCGTGATGGACCGGATCCGGCACGCCTGCGGATTCGCGACCGAAAAGCAGGACGTCTCCATCGGCAAAGGCAAAGTCCGTATAGGCGGCGGCGGCTTTGGTGGTGAGCAGCACCAGCCGCCGCGCGTCGCCCGCGCGCCATTGCTCGAAGGCGTGCCAGTCGACATGCCGGGTCAGATCAGCCATTTCGAGGTAGTCCATGCCGGCCCGTTTCAGCGCCCGGTCGGAGAGCGGGAAGCCGGCCGGCTCGATGATGTCGACACCGAGGCCGAGGCAAGCGGCGAAGCGCAGGATCGTTCCGGTGTTGCCGGCAATGTCAGGCTGGTAGAGCGCGATGCGGAGACGGTCGTTCATTTCCGCGTCTTTCTAATAAGTGGCAGATCGGCCACAGGGATTTCCAGGTTTCGCAGATTGCTGGACTGGCGGGTGGCCATTTTCTGCGAAGTCGAGTATACGCCTTTCATCGTCAACCCGAACCGATGGAGGGGGAATTCATGATGACCATGCACAACCAGCGCCCCTCCTGGGGGCTTATGCGCCCCGCGGCGGTTTCGGTACGACGATTCTCCTGACTCTCTAAGACTTGATCGCTCCGATTCCCGCCGAACCCAGTTTTCGGTTCTCGAAGGAATCCTGCGATGTTTTTCAGACGCCCAAAGGGGCCTGACGCCCCACCTGACCGTGCTCTGACTGACGCCTGCCGTCATGTCCGGACCGACGCTGCGCGCACCGACGTACCCGGCCCCTTCGGCCGAATGCCGGAGGTCGATGTTGCGTCACCCTTTTTATCGCATTTGCACATGGAGGATGGACCGATGTTCGATCCCTACAAAATACCCGGCTCAAGAAACCTGCACGAGCGCAGAATGGCGACCTGGGCGCTGCTGGTCGGCGAGACCTACTCGTCGGCAGTGCACGCCGAGACGCGCCGGCGTCCGCATCGCGGCATGCTGCCGGACGTCGACTTCTCACGCGCCGTGCCCGATCACAGCCGGCCTTCGCTGGTGCGTCGCCTCATCAGGCTGATCCGGCCCGGCGCGAAAAGCCGGGCAGGTGCCAGTTTTTCGTCCGCAAACTCTGGGGCGTCAGGATCGTCGGCTGAGCCTGTCGGCGAAAAGCCCGCGACACCCTATATAGCGCGAAGCAGGGCCGGCGATGCAGATGATTCTGCATCGCCGGCCCGCGGCGCTGCACGGTCGAGGAAGCTTGTCCATCAATCCCGCGCCGCGTGAGCGCATAGACAGTCGAGTGCCTGCAATGTTCCGCTGGTTTGAAAACAAGCTCGATCCGTTCCCGGCCGCGGAGCCGGTCGAACCGCCCAAGACGCTGGTCGCCTTCTGCGTGCACTACACGCGCGGCGCCTGGCCCTACATCATCCTCGACGCGCTCCTGGTGACGGCGATTGCCGTCGCCGAAGTGTGGATGTTCGGCTTTATGGGCCGCATCGTCGACTGGCTCTCGGGGCAAAATCGCGAGACCTTCCTGCAGACCGAGAGCTGGAAGCTCGCAGGCATGGCCTTCATCGTGTTGTTCGCGCTGCCGGGCACCGTGTGGTTCCACTCGCTTCTTAACCAGCAGACGCTGATGGGCAACTATCCCATGCGCATCCGCTGGCAGGTGCACCGCTACCTGCTGAAGCAGTCGATGACCTTCTATCAGGACGAGTTCGCCGGCCGCATCGCCACCAAGCTGATGCAGACGGCGCTCGCCGTGCGCGAGTGCGTCATCAAGCTCATCGACGTGCTCAACTACGTCATCGTCTACTTCCTTGGCATGCTGTTCATCGTCGGTTCGGCCGACTGGCGGCTGGCGACGCCGCTCGCTATCTGGCTGGTCGGCTATATCGGGCTGCTACGCTATTTCATCCCGCGGCTCGGCAAGGTCGGCGAGGAGCAGGCCAATGCGCGCTCGACCATGACCGGCCGCGTCGTCGACAGCTACACCAACATCCAGACGGTGAAGCTGTTTTCCCATGCGCGCCGCGAAGCGTCCTTCGCCAAGGAGGGCATGACGGGCTTTCTCGAGACGGTCTACCGGTCGATGCGGCTGGTGACGGTGCTCTACGGCCTGCTCTACATCCTCAACGCGCTGCTCCTGTTCTCGGTCACCACGCTGTCGCTGTGGCTGTGGCTCGGCCAGGCGGTGACGATCGGTGCGGTCGCCGTGGTGATCGGCCTGGTGCTGCGCATGTGGGGCATGTCGCAATGGATCATGTGGGAGATGTCGGGCCTGTTCGAGAATATCGGTACGGTGCAGGACGGCATCGCGTCGATCTCGCTGCCGCGCCTGGTCGATGACAGGCCGGACGCCAAGGACATCGCCGTCAGCCAAGGCGAGATCCGCTTCGAGGACATCCGTTTCCACTATGGCAAGCAAAAGGGCGTCATCGAGAATCTGTCGCTGACCGTGAGGCCGGGCGAGAAGGTCGGCATCGTCGGCCGCTCGGGCGCCGGCAAGTCGACGCTGGTCAACTTGCTCCTGCGCTTCTACGACTTGGAAAGCGGCAGGATCCTCATCGACGGCCAGGAGATCGCTGCGGTGAGACAGGATTCGCTGCGCGCGCAGATCGGCATGGTGACGCAGGACACCTCGCTGCTGCACCGTTCGGTGCGCGAGAACATCCTCTACGGCCGGCCGGATGCCACCAATGAGATGCTGGTCGAGGCGGCGGAGCGGGCCGAGGCGATCGACTTCATCGGCGGGCTGATCGACGCCAGCGGACGCACGGGTTTCGACGCCCATGTCGGCGACCGCGGCGTCAAATTGTCCGGCGGCCAGCGGCAGCGCATCGCCATTGCCCGCGTCATGCTGAAGGACGCGCCGATCCTCATCCTCGACGAGGCGACGTCGGCGCTCGATTCCGAGGCCGAAGCCGCGATCCAGGAAAACCTCTACCGGCTGATGCAGGGCAAGACCGTCATCGCCATCGCGCACCGGCTGTCGACTATCGCTGCGATGGACAGGCTCGTCGTCATGGACAAGGGTCGCGTCATCGAGGAGGGTTCGCACGAGGATCTCGTCGCCAAGGGCGGGCTCTACGCGCAGCTCTGGCAACGCCAGTCGGGCGGTTTCCTGCTTGATGAGGCTCCGGCCGAGGCCGACAACGACGTTATTGCCAAGGGTGAAGCCGCGGAATGATGCAAGCCGTCTATCGCTGGTTCGAGCACTGGGTCTATCCATTCCGCGAGCCTGCGTCTCTTCGGCCACCCGCGGGTGTCGGCGGCTTCCTCTGGCACTATGTCGGGCAGGCGAAGCTCGCCTTCTTCGCCATGCTGGTCATTGGCGGCATCGCGCCACTGGTCGAGGCCGGGCTGTTCTATTTCGTCGGACGGCTGGTCGACATCCTCGATCAGCTTCCCGGCGAGCGCAGCTGGCATGCGCTGTGGACCGCCGCCGGCCCTGAACTCCTGTTCATGGGCGCCGTGGTGCTTGTCATACGCACGGCCGTGGTCGGCCTGTCGGCACTGGTCGACGAGCAGACGATCACGCCCGGCTTCTACAATCTGGTGCGCTGGCAGGCGCATCGCCATGTCTCGCGTCAGTCCTACGCCTTCTTCCAGAACGACTTCGCCGGCCGCATCGCCACTAAGGTCTGGCAGGCTGGCCAGGCGACCGGCGACCTGATGGAGAGCTTCATCGAGGTCATCTGGTTCATGATCGTCTATACGGTGACGACGCTGGTGCTGGTCGCCGGCCTCGATTTCAGGCTGGCAGTGCTTGTGGTGATCTGGATCGCCGCCTTCGGCTTTCTGGCCAAGCGCTATCTGCCGGCGATCCGCAGGCACGCCGAGGCCACCGCCGAGGCCGGCTCGATGATCAACGGCCGAATCGTCGATTCCTACTCCAACGTGCAGACGCTGAAGCTGTTTTCGGCCGATGGCGACGACCGCTACATCCGGAGCGGCTTCGACATCTATCTCGATGCGCTTCGTCCGTTCACGCGCCGGCTGACCGGCGTGCGCATGGCGCTGACGACGCTGTCGGGCGTCATGATCACCACCATCGCCAGCTTTGCCATCTATCTCTGGGTCGAAGGCTCGATCACCGTCGGCGCCGTCGCCTTCACGCTTTCGCTCGTCTTGCGGCTCAACATGCTACTGGGCCGGGTGATGATGCAGCTCAACGGCATCCTCAGGAATCTCGGTGTGCTGGAGAACTCCAAGGCGTTGATCTCGCAGCCGCTCGGCCTCATCGACGCGCCGGAGGCCAAGGAATTGATCGTGGCCGGCGGCCGCATCGATGTGAAGAACGTGACCTTCCACTACGGCAAGGGGGCCGGCGTGCTCGACGGCATCGACCTCGTCGTCAGGCCCGGCGAGAAGGTCGGGCTGGTTGGCCCATCGGGAGCAGGCAAGACGACGCTGGCCAACCTGATCCTGCGCCTCTACGACCTCGAGGGCGGCAAGATCCTGATCGACGGCCAGGACATCGCGCAGGTGACACAGAATTCGCTGCGCGCCAATATCGGCGTGGTCAGCCAGGACACGGCCTTGTTCCATCGCTCGCTGCGCGACAACATCAAGCTCGGCATGCCGGACGCGACCGAGGCGCAAGTGATCGCGGCGGCGCGGAAGGCCGAGGCACACGAGTTCATCACAGGCCTGCGCGACAATCGCGAGCGCACCGGCTACGAAGCCTATGTCGGCGAACGCGGCGTGAAGCTGTCAGGCGGCCAGCGCCAGCGTGTGGCAATCGCTCGCGTCTTCCTCAAGGATGCGCCGATCCTGATCCTGGACGAAGCGACGTCGGCGCTCGATTCCGACATCGAGGCGGCGATCCAGGAAAACCTGGCGCGGCTGATGGAAGACAAGACCGTGATAGCCATCGCGCACCGCCTGTCAACGATCGCCGCGCTCGATCGGCTGGTCGTGCTCGACGGCGGGCGCATCGTCGAACAGGGCACCCATGACGAGCTGGTGGCGCTGGACGGGCTTTACGCGCGGCTCTGGAAGCGGCAGTCCGGCGGTTTCCTGTTCAATGAGGAAAGCGTGCTGGAAGAGACGCGGCCGGCGGAGTAGGAAGAGGAATGTCGGTTCGCATGCCTTCGTATTTTGGACGAGCGGGCGCGCAGGACAACGCGCTCGACCTGCTCGGCCACGAAATCCTCGCCGAGAAGGCGGCGGCGCTCGGCCGCGCCGGCCAGCGCGTCGAGCAGACGCTGGCGAGACTGCGCGAGGATGGCGGCGATGAGGAAAGGCGGCCCCGGCTCCTCAAGGATGCCGCCGAGGCCGTCCATGCCTACTTCATCCAGCGCGAGCTCTGCGGCCTGCGCAAGCACGATGCGGTCATCCGCGAATACAATATCCCGAGAGCGGTTCTGGTCAGGCTCGGCGCGAAATAGGCGCTGCCTTCGGGACTCTTGCCGAACAGGAGGTTCGGGATCTACTCCAGCCACTCGGTGACGAAGCTGCCGTTCTCGTGGATATCGATGGTCTCCAGCGGGCCGGGACCGAGATTGGTGAATTTGTGCGGCGTGTTGGGCGGCACGATCAGGATCTGGCCCGCGAATGCCTCGATCTCCCGGTCGCCGACCGTGAACAGGCCGCTGCCCTGGCGGACAATGAATATCTCGCTGTACGGGTGCCGGTGCAGGCGCGGGCCGCCACCGGTGCCGGGCAGAAAGTTGAAGATCAGGCAGGAGTTGGAACCCCAGGCGCCGCACTCGAGTTCGCCTTGCCAACGGTCGGGCATCCTGGCCCATTTGTCGCGGTCGATGACATGCGCCATGACGGCAGGATAGACCGAGCCGGCGCCTGCTGTCGAGGCAAAGGCGCGGCACCGGTTTGCCATTGTTTTTCCCCCCGTTTCCGGCCAGTTGGCGATCCTTCGGCGCGGTGCCACCCGGCGCCGGATTTAGCCCCCGCGACAATCTGACCTTGTGCCTTCACCCGACTGGACAAAAACTGGCTTCACGCATAAACCGAACTCCAAATGCCGGAGGAATTCGCTAGCCTGTTCGCCATGCGCTGTCGGGCCGGCGCGATTGAGCGGGGACAAGGCTCGGCCGCCGGCACGGAAGAGGCGAAAGGATCAGGCACCCGTGAGCGCAACCGATACCCACGATCCCAACCGTCGTGATTTCCTCTATGTCGCCACCGGCATGGCCGCGGTGGTCGGCGCGGGGGCTGTCGCATGGCCGTTCATCGATCAGATGCGCCCCGACGCCTCGACACTGGCGCTGGCCTCGGTCGAAGTGGACGTCTCCTCGCTGACGCCGGGCTCGTCGCTGGTCGTCAAGTGGCGCGGCAAGCCGGTCGTGGTGCGCAACCGCACCGAAAAGGAGATGAAGGACGGGGAGGCCGTCGATCTCGCCGACCTGAAGGACCCGATCGCCCGTAACGCCAATTTGCCGGCCGACGCTCCGGCGACCGACGCCAACCGCACGACGCCCGGCAAGGAAGCCTGGATGGTCATGGTCCAGGTCTGCACCCATCTCGGCTGCATCCCGCTCGGCCAGGAAGGCGATTTCGGCGGCTGGTTCTGCCCGTGCCACGGCTCGGTGTACGACACCGCCGGCCGCATCCGCAAAGGCCCGGCGCCCGAGAATATGGCGGTGCCGGTATTCAAGTTCATTTCCGATACCAAGATCCTTATCGGTTGAGGCAGGGGATATTTCGATGAGCGAGGGACACTCGACCTATACGCCCAAGACCGGTATCGGACGCTGGTTCGACGCCCGCATGCCGCTGCCCAGGCTGGTCTATGACAGCTTCGTCGCCTATCCGGTGCCGCGCAACCTCAACTACATGTGGACCTTCGGCGGCATCCTGTCGATCATGCTAGCGTCGCAGATCCTGACCGGCATCGTTCTGGCGATGCACTACACGTCCGACACCACTCTCGCCTTCGATTCGGTCGAGAAGATCATGCGCGACGTGAATTCGGGCTGGCTGCTGCGCTATCTCCATTCCAACGGTGCCTCGTTCTTCTTCGTCGCCGTCTACATCCACATCTTCCGCGGCCTCTATTACGGTTCCTACAAGGCGCCGCGCGAGCTGCTGTGGATCCTCGGCTGCATCATCTACCTGTTGATGATGGCCACCGGCTTCATGGGCTACGTGCTGCCGTGGGGGCAGATGAGCTTCTGGGGCGCCACCGTCATCACCGGCTTCTTCAGCGCCATTCCGCTGGTTGGAAACTGGATCCAGGAGCTGCTGCTCGGCGGCTTTGCCGTCGACAACCCGACGCTGAACCGCTTCTTCGCGCTGCACTACCTTTTGCCGTTCATGATTGCCGGCGTCGTCGTGCTGCATATCTGGGCACTGCATGTCGTCGGGCAATCGAACCCGACCGGCATCGAGGTCAAGTCGAAGACCGACACGGTCGCCTTCACGCCCTACGCGACCATCAAGGACGCGTTCGGCATGATCGTGTTCCTGTTCGTCTTCGCCTATTTCGTCTTCTACCTGCCGAATTTCCTCGGCCACCCGGACAACTACACGGTGGCCAACCCGCTGAAGACGCCGGCCCACATCGTTCCGGAATGGTACTTCCTGCCGTTCTACGCGATCCTGCGCGCCATCACCTTCAATATCGGGCCGATCAACTCCAAGCTCGGCGGCGTGCTGTGCATGTTCGGCGCCATCGCCATGCTGTTCCTGGTGCCTTGGCTCGACACCTCCAAGGTGCGCTCGGCGGTCTACCGACCCTGGTACAAGCTGTTCTTCTGGCTGTTCGTGGCCGACGCCATCCTGCTCGGCTGGCTGGGTTCGCAGCCGGCGGAAGGCAGCTACGTCTTCATGGCGCAGATGGCAACGCTGTTCTACTTCGCCTTCTTCCTGGTTGCGCTGCCGGTGCTCGGCCTGATCGAGACGCCGCGGCGTCTGCCGAACTCGATCACCGAGGCGGTGCTGGAGAAGAACAAGGGTGCCGGCGCCGGCCATCCGGCTGGCGCGAACGCCGCGCCGGAAACCAAGGGCTGAGAATCTAAGGGGATTTGGGTATGAAAAAGATTCTCACCTCGCTGGCTCTGCTTGGCTTGCTGGCCGCGGGCACCGCGGCCATCGCCGAGGAGGAACACAACGCGGCCGCACCGACACATTTCCCGATCGACGAACCGAAGGAAATGAGCTGGAGCTTCGCCGGACCATTCGGCACCTATGACAAGGCCCAGCTGCAGCGTGGCCTGAAGGTCTACAAGGAAGTCTGCTCGGCCTGCCATTCGATGAACCTGGTGGCCTTCCGCACGCTGGAAGGGCTCGGCTATTCGGACGCGCAGGTGAAAACGCTGGCCGCCGAATACACGATCCATGACGGTCCCAACGATGCCGGCGACATGTTCGACCGCCCTGGCAAGCCGTCCGATCACTTCCCGGCGCCGTTCGCGAACGAGCAGGCGGCCGCTTCGGCCAATGGCGGCGCCGCTCCGCCCGACATGTCGCTGCTGGCCAAGGCACGCGGCGTCGAGCGAGGCTTCCCGCGCTTCGTCTTCGATATTTTCACCCAGTACGCCCAGGGCGGCCCGGACTACATCCATTCGTTGCTCACCGGCTATGACCAGACGCCGCCGGCCGGCATGGTGATTCCAGAGGGTACGCACTACAACCCGTACTTCCTGTCCGGCGTGTCGCTGAAGATGCCGAAGCCGCTCTCCGACGGCCAAGTGACCTATGACGACGGCTCGCCGCAGACGGTGGACCAGTATTCGCGCGACGTCTCGGCCTTCCTGATGTGGGCGGCCGAGCCGCACCTGGAGGACCGCAAGAAGACCGGCTTCCGCGTGCTGGTGTTCCTGGCGTTGTTCGGCGCCCTGGTCTACATGACCAAGCGCAAGGTATGGGCCGACGTGGCGCACTGAGCCGGGACTTGCCGGAAAAATGCGAGGGCGCCGGACGGCGCCCTTTTCTTTTTCGGCTCTAGCCGGCAAAACTCTACGGCAACGGATCAACCGCCCATGAAATCCTCTCTCGAAGAAACGCTGCTCGCGGCCATCCGCACCATTCCCGACTATCCGAAGCCGGGCATATTGTTTCGCGACATCACCACCTTGCTCGGCAATGCCCGTGCCTTTCGTCGCGCCATCGACGAGCTGGTGCATCCCTATGTCGGGCTGAAGGTCGACAAGATCGCCGGCATCGAGGCGCGCGGCTTCATCCTCGGCGGCGCCGTCGCCCATCAGCTATCTGCCGGCTTCGTGCCGATCCGCAAGAAGGGCAAGCTGCCCTACGAGACGGTGCGCGTCGCCTACAGCCTGGAATACGGGCTGGACGAGATGGAGATGCACAAGGATGGCGTTTCGGAGGGCGAGAAGGTGATCCTGGTCGACGACCTGATCGCCACAGGCGGCACGGCGGAGGCGGCGGTGAAGCTTTTGCGCCAGATTGGCGCCGACATCGTCGCCGCCTGCTTCGTCATCGACCTGCCGGACCTCGGCGGGCGCCAGAAGCTCGAAGCGCTCGGTGTGCCGGTAAGGACGCTGATCGGGTTCGAGGGGCACTAGTGAATAGTGAATAGTGAATAGTGAATAGTGAAGATCATTGCTCAATGAGAGACGCTGGGTCTCTACCTGCCGCTCACTACTCACCATTCACCATTCACCATTCACTACTCCACCTTCACCAGCACCGCGCTGTCGAATTCGATGACCTTGTCGCCTGTCGAATCGAAGGCTTCGCAGCGCAGCGTGAGCAGGTTCCAGCCGGGACGCGCGGCAAGCGGGCGGTGGGCAAGCGCGGTGCGCGAGAAGGTGACGGTCTCGCCGGCATAGACCGGTTTCAACCATTTCAGGTTCCGGAAGCCGGGCGAGGGGCCGAATTCGGGTTGTGGGCCCGGGCCTGTCCAGCGCACGCCCTCGGTCTCCATGCGCTTTTCGAGATTGTATTTCATCCAGGTGGCCGCGGTGTGCCAGCCCGAGGCGCATAAGCCGCCGAGCACGCTGTTCTTCGCGGCCTCCTCATCGACGTGGAAGACCTGCGGGTCGTATTTGCGGGCGAAGGCCTTGATCTCGTCCGGACCGAATTTGTGCGCGCCGAGCGTGACGGTCTGGCCGATCAGGAAGAACTCGTCCAAAGTCATGACGGGTCCTTTGCGGCATCACGCGCGAGGAACATGCCGGTGTTCTCGAGCTCGAAGACGCTTTCGCCGCGTTGGTTGAACAGTTCGCTGCGCATGGAGACGAGGCCGAGCTGAGGCCGCGACTTGGACTGGCGCTTGGCGAGCACGGTGACCGTGCCGCAAAGCGTGTCGCCGGCCAGGACCGGTTTCTTCCATTTGACGTGGTCGATGCCGGGCGAGCCTTGCGAGGTCGAGTCCAGCAAGAAGGCGTCGCACAGCATGCGCATGAACATCGCGCAGGTGTGCCAACCCGAAGCCGACAAGCCGCCGAGGATGCTGGCCTTGCCGGCCGCCTCGTCGAGGTGCATCGGCTGGGCATCGAACTCGCTGGCGAATTCGATGATCTCCGCAGCGCTTACATTTTTCGTGCCGAGGTCGTGCGAGGCGCCCTCGACGAAATCCTCATAGGCCCAGGTCTTTCCGGTCATGGTCCATTTCCGATTAGGCGAACGCGCGATCCCGAGGATCGGGCATCCCGGATGCCGGCCAACAGGCATTTGGTCAAGTCATTTCTGGTGAGCCAGCCGGAGGGCGGCGCCGCCGTCAGAGCCAGCCGCGGCGGCGGAAATACCAGAAGGGCAGGATCGCCGAGATCACCATCATGGCGATGGCGAAGGGGTAGCCGAACTCCCATTTCAGTTCGGGGATTACATTGAAATTCATGCCGTAAATCGAGGCGACCAGCGTCGGCGGCAGGAAGATGACGGCGGCGACCGAGAAGATCTTGATGATGGCGTTCTGCTCGATCGAGATCATGCCAAGGGTGGCGTCGAGCAGGAACGAAATCTTCTGCGACAGGAAGGTGGCGTGGTCGGCGAGCGACAGCACGTCGCGCGACAGGGTCTTGACGCGGGCGCGGATGTCCTTGCTCATCTTGGTCTGGGTCGCGACGTGGGCGAGGAAGCCGGCCAGGCGCTGCAGCGAGATCAGGCTGTCGCGGATCGAGGAGGCGATGTCCTCCTTGCGGCCGATGGCCTTGAGCAACTCCTGGAAGTCGCGGTTGCGCTTGGAGACCTTGGTCGACCTGGCCTCGAGGATATCGCGCGAGATCGCTTCCACGTCGCGGCCGGCGCGCTCCAGAATGTCGGCGAGGCGGTCGACGATCGCTTCCAGTAGGCCGATCAGGATGGTGTCGCCGCTGGTGCAGCCGGTCGCCACCTTCTCGGCGCGCAGCGGAAACGTCTTGAAGGCCTTCGGTTCGTGATAGCGCACGGTGACCAGACGGCTGCCGGCCAGCGCGAAGGTTACCGGCGACATCAACGGGTCGTCGGCCTCGGTCTGGGCCGGCAGCGTCGCGGTCATGAAA
>NZ_RZOT01000399.1:0-5692 GCF_003999085.1 Mesorhizobium sp. M4A.F.Ca.ET.090.04.2.1 | reverse complement strand
ATCACCATGATGCTGGAAAAGTTTGCTCTTCGCTCTCGTGCCTTGCTTGCGGGCGCGGCGCTGTCCGCGCTGCTGGTCGCGCCTGCCTTTGCCGTCACGCCGGCCGATACGCTGGTCGAGGGCTTCGCGTTCGACGACATCATCACCATGGACCCGGGCGAGGCGTTCGAGCTGTCGACCGCCGAGGTCACCGGCAACACCTATGATCTCTTGGTCCGCCTCGACCTCAGCGACACTTCCAAGGTCAAGGGCGATCTCGCCGAGAGCTGGGCCGTTTCCGACGACGGCCTGACCTACACCTTCAAGCTCAAGCCCGGCATGAAATTCGCCTCGGGCAATCCGATCACCGCCGCCGACGTCGCCTATTCCTTCGAGCGCGCCATCAAGCTGGACAAGAGCCCCGCCTTTATCATCAGCCAGTTCGGCATCAGCGGCGACAATGTCGCCGAAAAGGCCAAGGCGGTCGACGACACCACTTTCCAGTTCGTCGTCGACAAGGCCTATGCGCCGAGCTTCGTTCTCAACTGCCTGTCGGCCACGGTTGCCTCGGTCGTCGACAGCAAGCTGGTCAAGGAACATGTCGCCGCCGTCACCCCCAGCGCCGACTACAAATGGGACAATGATTTCGGCAATGCCTGGCTGAAGACCGGCTACGCCGGCTCTGGCCAGTTCAAGCTGCGTGAATGGCGCGCCAACGAGGCCGTCGTTTTGGAGCGCAACGACAACTACAATGGCGAGAAGGCCAAGCTCGCCCGCGTCATCTACCGCTTCATGAAGGAAAGCTCGGCGCAGCGCCTGGCGCTGGAGGCCGGCGATATCGACGTCGCCCGCAACCTCGAGCCCAACGACCTGGATGCCGTCGCCAAGAACGCCGACCTCACCACCACAAGCGCGCCGAAGGGCACGGTCTATTACATCAGCCTCAACCAGAAGAATCCGAACCTCGCCAAGCCGGAGGTTCGCCAGGCGTTCAAATACCTGGTCGACTACGACGCCCTGAGCTCGACCATCCTGAAGGGCATCGGCGAGATCCACCAGTCCTTCCTGCCCAAGGGCGACCTTGGCGCGGTCGATGAAAATCCCTTCAAGCTCGATGTCGCCAAGGCCAAGGAACTCCTGGCCAAGGCCGGCCTGGCGGACGGCTTCAGCGTGACCATGGACGTGCGCAGCAAACAGCCGGAGACAGGCATGGCCGAGTCGATCCAGCAGACGCTGGGTCAGGTTGGCATCAAGCTTGAGATCATTCCGGGCGACGGCAAGCAGACGCTGACCAAGTATCGCGCCCGCAACCACGACATCTATATCGGCAATTGGGGCCAGGACTATTTCGATCCGAACTCCAACGCCCAGACCTTCGCCTCGAACCCGGACAATTCCGACTCCGCCAAGATCAAGACCCTCGCCTGGCGCAACGCCTGGGATATTCCGGATCTGACCAAGGAGACCGAAGCGGCGCTGCTGGAGAAGGATTCGGCCAAGCGCGCCGATATGTACAAGGACCTGCAGAAGAAGATCGTCGACACCAGCCCCTTCGTCATCATCCACCAGCAACTGGAAGTGGCTGGTCTGCGCAAGAGCATCAAGGGCTTCGCGCTCGGCCCGAGCTTCGACACCAACTTTGTCGGGGCGGTCTCCAAGGAATAGTTCCGGCGGACGCACCGCGTGAGCATCGTTGAAAATCAGGCGGCGGCCGGGCGCGGCAGCACCCGCTCCGCCGCTGTCTTATCGTCGATCGGCCGCTTCCTGGTCATCGCGGTGACCACCTATCTCGGTCTGCTCGCGGTGACCTTCTTCATTGGCCGCGTCATCCCGATCGATCCAGTGCTGGCCGTGCTGGGCGACCGAGCGCCGGCCAATGTCGTCGAGCGCACGCGCCGCGAGATGGGGCTCGACCTGCCGCTGATCCAGCAGTTCTACATCTATGTGAAGAGTGCGCTGAGCGGCGATTTCGGCACCTCGGTGCTGACCACCAATCCGGTCATGACCGATATCCGCCGCGTCTTCCCGGCGACCATCGAACTGGCGACGCTGGGCACGCTGATCGGCGCCGTCATCGGCGTGCCGCTCGGCGTTCTGGCCGCCGTCAGGCGGGGCAGCCTCGTCGACCAGATCGTGCGCATCATCGGCCTGATCGGCTATTCGGTACCGATCTTCTGGTTGGGACTGCTTGGGCTGGTCCTGTTCTACGCCAAGCTGCAATGGGTCGCCTTTCCGGCCAGGCTCGACGTCGTCTACGAATACACTTTCACGCCGATCACCGGCTTCTATCTGCTCGACGCGGCGATGCAGGGGCAGTGGGATGTCTTCTACGACGCCTATCGCCACATCATCCTGCCGGCCTCGCTGCTCGGCTACTTCTCGCTCGCCTATATTAGCCGCATGACCCGCTCCTTCATGCTGAACGAGATGGCGCAGGAATACATAGTCGCGGCGCGCGCCAAGGGCCTGTCGGAAACGCGCATCATCTGGGGCCACGCGCTGCGCAATGCCGCGGTGCCGATGGTGACGGTGATCGCGCTCTCCTACGCCAGCCTGCTCGAGGGCTCGGTGCTGACCGAGACCGTGTTCTCCTGGCCGGGCATCGGTCTCTACATCACCAATTCGCTGCAGAACGCCGACATGAACGCCGTGCTCGGTGGCACCATCATCATCGGTTCGGTCTTCATCGGCATCAACCTTCTTTCCGACCTGCTCTACCGCGTGCTCGATCCGAGGACCAAGGCTGCATGAGCGCCGAGACTATCCAGAGCCGTCGCGAATGGCTGCTCAGCGAGCGGCCGGCCTCGCGCATGCAGGCAAGGCTCGGCCGCGCCTATGTGGCGTGGCGGCGCTTCTCCGCCAACCGGCTGGCGGTTCTCGGCCTGCTGATCATCATCGCCCTGCTGGTGGTCGCCGCCTTCGCCGACGTGCTGGCGCCCTATTCGCCGACCGTCGGCGACCTCAAGAATGCGCGCCTGCTGCCGCCCGGCGCCGCGCACTGGTTCGGCACCGACGACCTCGGTCGCGATATCTACTCCCGCATCGTCTACGGCTCGCGCTGGACGCTCTATGTCGTGATCCTCGTCGCCGTCATCGCCGCGCCCATCGGCCTCCTGGTCGGCACGGTCGCCGGCTATGCCGGCGGCTGGACCGACGCGATCCTGATGCGCATCACCGACATCTTCCTCGCCTTCCCGAAACTGGTTCTGGCGCTGGCCTTCGTTGCCGCGCTCGGCCCCGGCATCGAGAACGCGGTGCTGGCGATCGCCATCACCTCCTGGCCGCCCTACGCCCGCATCGCGCGGGCCGAGACGCTGACGGTGCGCAACTCGGATTTCATCAAGGCGGTGCAATTGATGGGCGCCTCGGCGTTCCGCATCGTGCTGCGCCACATCATGCCGCTCTGCATCTCTTCGCTGATCATTCGCGTGACGCTCGACATGGCCGGCATCATCCTGACAGCCGCCGGCCTCGGCTTCCTCGGCCTCGGCGCGCAGCCGCCGCTGCCCGAATGGGGCGCGATGATCGCGTCCGGCCGGCGCTTCATCCTCGACCAGTGGTGGGTTGCCGCGGCACCGGGTGCCGCCATCCTCATCGTCAGCCTCGGCTTCAACCTGCTCGGCGACGGCCTGCGCGACGCGCTCGATCCAAGGAGCGGCGACCAATGAGCGGCAACAAGAGCGACAAGGGCACGCTTCTTGAGGTCGACGATCTGCGTGTCACTTTCCCGACCCGCACCGGCCTGGTCGAGGCCGTGCGCGGCGTCACCTTCTCGCTTGGCCGCGAGCGGCTGGGCATCGTCGGCGAGAGCGGTTCCGGCAAGTCGCAGACCGGCCGCGCCATCATGGGCGTTACCGCGCCGCAGGCCGAGGTCTCGGCGAACAAGCTCGCCTTCGACGGTATCGATCTGCTCTCCATAGCGCCGCGCCAGCGCCGGGCGCTGCGCGGAAACCGCATCGCGATGATCCTGCAGGATCCGAAATATTCGCTCGATCCGGTGATGAGCATCGGCCGCCAGATCGTCGAGACACTGCGCACGCATGAGAGGGTCTCAAAGGCCGAGGCGCGCGAGCGGGCGCTGGCCATGCTGGAGGCGGTGCAGATCCGCGATCCTAAGCGCGTTTTCGACCTCCACCCGCATGAGGTTTCGGGCGGCATGGGCCAGCGCGCCATGATCGCCATGATGCTGATTGCCGGGCCGGAGCTGATGATCGCCGACGAGCCGACCTCGGCGCTCGACGTCACCGTGCAGCTCGACGTGCTGAACATCCTCGACAAGCTGGTCGCCGAGCGCGGCATGGGCCTGATCTTCATCTCGCACGATCTGCGGCTGGTCTCGTCCTTCTGCGACCGCGTGATCGTCATGTATGCCGGCAAGGTGGTCGAGCAGCTCAAGGCTTCGGAGCTGCGCGACGCCCGGCACCCCTATACGCGCGGTCTGCTCAACTGCATGCCGAGGATCGGCTTCGAGCGTCACCCGCTGCCGGTGCTCGACCGCAAGCCGGAGTGGGCGGCATGACCGCGGCGCTTTCCGTCGACAGGCTGGAGGTGATCTTCGACCGGTTTCGCGCGCTGAAGGGCGTTAGCCTCGAGGTCAGGGAGGGCGAGTCCTACGGGCTGGTCGGCGAGAGCGGCTCCGGCAAGTCGACGCTGCTCAGGGCGATCACAGGCTTGGCGCCCGCCTCTTCGGGCACCATCACCGTCAACGGCAAGACCCTCGGCAAGACTCGTGAAAAAGCCTTTTACCGCGAGGTGCAGATGGTCTTCCAGGACCCCTACGGCTCTCTGCATCCGCGCCAGACGGTCGACCGCCTGCTGCAGGAGCCGCTCGCCATCCATGGTTTTGCCGATGGCGAGAAGCGCATCGAACGCGCGCTGGACGAGGTCGGTCTCGGCAACGGCTTCCGCTTTCGCTACGCACACCAGCTCTCCGGCGGCCAGCGCCAACGCGTCGCCATTGCCCGCGCGCTGATCCTTGAGCCCTCGATCCTTTTGCTCGACGAGCCGACCTCGGCTCTCGATGCCTCGGTACAGGCGGAGGTGCTAAACCTGCTCGAAGAGGTGCGGCGACGGCGCAAGCTGACCTTCCTGATGGTCAGCCACGACCTCGCCATCATCACCCATATGTGCGAGCGGTTGATGGTGATGCAGAACGGCGAGGCGGTTGAGACGCTGACGGCGAGCCAGCTGATCGGCCACCGTGTGAGTGAGGATTATACGCGCAATCTGCTGAGGGCGAGTGAGGGGTTTGTGAGGGCGTAGCTCGAATTATGCCGCACCGCCCTCGGTCAGCGCTTCGCTTTGCACGCTATCGTGCTTCGGCTCCTTGATCCGGAACCACGTCACATAAAGCGCCGGCAGGAAGAGCAGCGTGATCGCCGTGCCGGCGATGATGCCGCCCATCATGGCGTAGGCCATCGGCCCCCAGAACACCTCACGCGCGATAGGGATCAGCGCCAGGCTGGCGGCCGCGGCCGTCAGCGCGATCGGCCGCATGCGGTGCTCGGTCGCCTCGATGACCGCCGCCCAGCGATCCTTGCCTTCGGCGACTAGGTCCTCGATCTGCACGATCAGGATGACCGAGTTGCGGATCAGGATTCCGATCAGCGCCAGCACGCCGAGGATGGCGACGAAGCCGAGCGGCGCCCCGCTCGGCACCAGTGCAGCCACCACGCCGATCAGGCCGAGCGGCGCCACCGCCACGACCAGGAAC